>NZ_BLXW01000016.1:0-124252 GCF_054784495.1 Geomonas sp. Red276 | reverse complement strand
TACCGCTTTAACCGTCGTTTCGATCTTGCTGCTATGCTTCCCCGCCTCGCTGCTGCCGCTGCCCGGACTGGCAGCCGACCAGAGCGGTGGTTACGCCTAGCGGAAGATTGGCGCTAATCAGGTAATCTTATGGGCGTCCCCTTGGGTTTTGTGATGCCGGAATGCGACGCTAGCAATTCAAGTTGATGTCGACCGCAAAAGTAAAGCGGCGCAGGGGAGTAAGCCGCCTACGCCGCTTTACTCTTGCAAGGGTGCACAGGGGGGGCCGGATGGGTACCGTTCGCAAATATCGAATATCAAGCACATCCCTGACGCGGTCCTTTCACTGACGTGCGAAGGTCTTGAGATACAGGACGAGGGATGCCATCTCCGGCGAGTGTTTTGGCAGGGGAGTGCCGGACAGGGGGTTCTCGATGCAACCGTTGATGATCGATACGAGCCGTTCATCACCGTAGGTTGCTGCTTTGGCTAAGTTTTTCCCTTTGGGGTGACAGGTAGCGCAGCTTTTTCCATTAGTCCCGAGTTGCGTGCTGTTAAAGAGTTCCTCTCCCCGCCGCACTGAGATGTCTTCCGCAGCGGCAACGGCCGTCACCAAAGCCAGAAACGCTGTCAGAATCAAGGCCCCTTTCATTTTTCCCTCCACTGTCATGCCCGTTTCCCTATAACTTTCTCTTAGAATTTTGCTGGCAGAGGACCAATCAATGTTAGCTGTAGCAGGCATCTTGTCAACGTACGTGGTCCCATCCACTATGCCACCATCAGCCGTATTCTGTCGAAAAACGAGAAAACCAGATAAGCTAGACCTGTCGCCCCGACTTTCCGACATATTCGTACGAATGTTCATCAAACAAGACCTGACCCAGGCGTCTCACCGCGCTGGGCGAAATTGGCAAAACCTGGCGAAGAAGGCGGGGAAAACGGGGGTGTGCTTACTGAGGAGGGAATGCGGGAAGGAGTCCGACCGTCGTTATCGGTGGAGCAGTTTGTTCCCTTTATCGGTAAGTCGGTACTTTTGCAAGCGGCTGTTGGACTTGTCCGGAACGGTCATTTCCACCAACCCCTCTGAGAGCGCGGGAAGGAGGTAGCGCTCCCGAAACGATTTACGGTCCTGCAGGGCGAGGGCGTTTTGAAGCTCCTCGCGGCTCATCTCTCCGCGCATGACGCCCAGCAACTGCTCGACTTGGGGGGTGACTTGGGGGGTGACTTGGGGGGTGACTTGGGGGGTCGCACTGTTTATGGTATCCAGGATCATGGCGAGAATGAACTCGATAAACGGAGCCGAATCGGTCCGATTCGTGCTTTCCTGGATCGCTTTATAATATTCGGCTTGGTGTTCGTAAATCAGGCTCTCTACTGGGACATCGGCAAAAAGCGGATTCCAGTAGGCGAGAATCACGCTCTGCCACAACCTTCCCATACGACCGTTACCGTCGGCGAAGGGATGAATAAACTCGAACTCGTAGTGAAAAATCGAGCTGCTCACCAATGGATGAGCGTCAGTAGTTTGCAGCCAGCCGAAAAGATCTCCCATAAGAGTGGGAACTCGTTCCGCCGGGGGAGCCATGTGGATGACTTTATTGCCGGCCATAACCCCTACCCCACCCTGACGATAATGACCGGCGTCATCTATAAGCCCAGCCATGAGGATGCCATGAGCCTCTAGGAGCGCGGATTCCTCGTCGGGCATCCAGGTCTCGAAGCGATCATAGGCGTCCAGTGCGTTACGTACCTCCTGCACCTCCCGGGGGGGAGCAATTACCTTTTTACCTTCAAGAATGGCAGTAATTTGCGCCTCGCTAAGGGTGTTACCTTCGATAGCAAGGGATCCGTGTATGGTGCGGATTCGGTTGGCGCGACGTAGGCGGAGCGCTTTGGCTTGGTCGGTGAGAACGGTCAGGCGGCCGACGGCCTCGCTGATTCTCGCGACCAGATTGAGAATCGACGGGGTTATCGTGTAGGGGGGATGATACTCGCTTCTTTTCACGCGCACCTCCTTAGATGCGGTGACCGCGGCAGAATGACGTGTGAAAAAGGGCCACGGATTTCCGTGGCCCTCTTATTTCTAGTGGCGTCCCCGAGACGATTCGAACGAGACACCCTTGTCCCTGGCGACGAAGCGACGTATCCGGTTGAATCTATTAGCTTTCCACGTTCATAAGTATTGTAATAGCCTGGAGCCTCTTAGCTCCCGATCTGCTGCCTTTATACCCAGTTTTATACCTAACTTCAAGCATTATCTTCGCTATATTGTTGAGACCTTGGCTCCTCTAGCGCCTCCACAGCTTGTACCAACTTCGTAGGTGAAAGATGAGCGTACCTTTCGGTGATCTGTATCGAGCTATGCCCTAACAGCTCCTTGACCACGTATAGGTCCACCCCACCATTGACCAACCTACTTGCGCAGGTATGCCGTAAGCTATGCGGCACGAACTCCTTGTCCCTTGACAGCCCCATCTCTGCCCTGACCCACTGCCACGCTCGTTCTGCCTCATCTACTGACACCGTGAAAGGCTTATCTCTCCCTGTCTCCTGGCGTTGCTCCATGATCGTTCTGACTCTCTTGGTCATCGGTAGCGAACGTGGCCTATCCCCCTTATTTATCCATATGCTGATAAGGTTGTTCGAAAAGCTCACGTCTTCGTACCGGAGGTTCAGCAACTCTGAAAGTCGCATCCCGGTATCTAAAAGAACGATCACCATGTCTGCGGCATCTTGATAGTAACCCTTCTTCCCCTTGCTGACAGACTCACGTAGCAGTTCTATCACCCGTAGCTCCTCATCTTTCGATAGCACACGTATCCTTCCGGTCTTCTCCTTCCGTAGCTTAATGAAGTCTGCCTGTAGCCTGTGGTGCTTCAGGATCGTTTTCAAGGGGGCGAGGTATCTGTTGATGGTGGAAGGTTCGACACCTGTGGACTCAAGCTTCCGTACAAGTCTTTCAACGGCATCATCCCCTATAGACTGTAGGGTCACGTTTCCCATGTGTTCCACGAGCTTAACAGCTCTCCTGTAGCTCCCGTATCCATCCTTGTTGCTCTTCCACTTGGTCTCGTAGGTCTGATCTATAGCATCTGATAACGATAACTTAGCAGCCTTCTGTTGGGTTGTAGCTCCCGAAAGTATCTTAGCCCTCTCGGCGGTTTCAACAGCCCTGGCTTCTCTCTTCGTAGTCTTCCCCGTACTTTTAAACACCCTTTCACCATTGATAACAAAATCCATCACGAAAACCTTGCCTCTCTTGTAAACACTCATCTGTTTCTCCTTTCGCTACTAAGATATGTTACTTCTAGCAAAAAGAAAAAAAGGCACGCTGTGATAGCCGTGCCTTGTGTAAGTGGTCATGTTAATCTTTTATGCAACGTCTTTCAGCGGTAGCTCTTTCTGTATCCTCTTCCAGTTCTTGATGTGTCTCCATATACCTGACGCTACAACCCCGTATTTCTCAGATAACTGGCTTACTGTGGCTTCCTTAGCGTAGTACGCCCTACAGATGTCATGCTTGTCCCTCGCTGATAGTTTGTAATGCTTGTTGAGGCCCATATCGCAGGCATGTTGATGGTTCTCAAGCCTTGTAACCCATTCCAAGTTATCAAATCTACTGTTAGTCTTGTCTCCATCTATGTGATTCACCTGTGGTTTTTCATCTGGGTTCGGTATGAAAGCCTCAGCTACGAGTACATGTATGTTTCTCCATACAGGTTTGGTTCCGTCATAGAGACAGACCCTCTGATACCCTGCATCTTTCCTGTCACACTTTATCGGTATATACCGTGTTTCCTTGCTACACCATCTCCATAGTCCTCCCATGTTTGATACAACATAACGTGCTCCATATCCGTTTACAATCTTGACCACTTCGCCTTCAAGCAGCTCTCTTCCGTATAGTCTAATCTTTGATTCCATAGCAAATCTCCATTAAGAATGTTGTAGCCAGTGTTTCTGGCCCTACATGTTAATAACGGGACTTGCATTTCTTAAGATGTGCAACAGAAAGGACTCGGGGTTCTCCTGTCAGAAACAGCAAAGGGGCCGAAGCCCCTTCCTGTAAAGTGTGATTGTCAGTAGTGATTACAGTCGGTGATAACGTGTCTTGCTCTGGTGGTCAGGCTTACCGAGTCGGATATACAGCATCTTCATCAGCATCTCCCCGCACGACTGACACATGAGACTAAGCGCACTATCCTTCGCCGGGATGAACACCTCTCTTGTCACGTCAACCCTACCGAACCTAAGAGCATGGGCGGTCTCATTACTTCTCAGCATCTTGTTGCAGTACTCGCATCGCATACATCCCCCTCCTATATCAGGTAGTCGATCAGCTTCAGGACCATCGTTTCAGGTAACAGTTCCTCCCAGGTCTTACCGAGAACCCTTACTATCTCCTGGTGGGTGTGGAGAAACACGGTGTTGATCGGGTCACTTTCGGGAGCCATGAAGCATTGCAGTCCGATGTAGCCTCGGTCTTGGTTTATTGAGAGTGCGTAGATTGCGACCCCTTGGGTCATGACGTATATCCTGTCGGCGGTAGCCCCCTGAAGGTGGAAGGCGTTATCATTGTGGGTCAGCACCAGGGCACCGACATAAGCTCCCTCGTCCCTGTTAATGGTATGGACCCTGATGGTCGGGTTGGTAATCTGTTGCATGTGACCTCCTTAAAAGCAGAAAGAGACAGGACCATTGATGGTCGCTGCCCCTTCTCGTAGCTGGTATGTATGTGGGTTAGTCTTCGGTGTCTTCTTCGGAGGATCGTGAGAGGATAAAATCGGCGGATTTTTGCCCCTGACTCGCGGCCATAACAAGGAGCTTCTTGTCGTTCTTCAGTGCCTTCAGCCACCCCTGGATATACGCCGCACTGTTAACAATGGTCTTCTGCTCGATACCAGCGACACAGGAGAGATAGGAAGCACCCAGTTCGGCGCACATTTCTTCACGGCTGTACTCGTGTGATCCGAAGAGGTTGAGGTCCATGATACCCTTCCGCCCTAACCTACTGGCATGACCCGTGGAGTGGATCAGTTCGTGATATAAAGTGGCGTACATCTCCTCTGGTGATTCGAAAGCTTCCGGTACTGGCATCTTCACTCTGTCCCACCTGGGCGAGTAGGAGGCTTCATTGCCACCGTGCTTTATCTCTGGTCTGTGGGGCATGTTGGTGATGATCTGCTGGGCCTTCTCAATAGGGGTGAAGGTAATGATGGTGGTCTCGGTGGTCGGTGGTGAAGGTATGCCGTCAATCTGGTCCAGGTTGAAGACGTTGTAGTAACGGAGTAAGGGAACCTTACCCTTGCCGTTGGTCTCATCGGTATCGGCATCTTCCGAGTCCTTCTTGTCCACCCACCTCCAGAAGACTACCGGTGTTGACCTCTCTCCCTTACGGACGTGACCACCCTTGTCCTGGCACTGCTTGAAGGTCATCCAGTATGGGCTACCGAAAGGGCTGTTAGCCAAGAGCCACACGTTGATGCCACGATACGCCTTCTTGCTGACCATATTCCTCGGGGTGTTGGTCTCTACGTTCCACGTCTTCCTCCAGGGGATTGTCCCCTGTTCCAATAGCTCCATGATCCTTTGATTTACAACGTCATACGTCTTACACATAGCTCTGTTCTCCTCTCCAGTTAGGTTCCATCTCGTCAGATGGGTCTTGCAGTCAGACTGCTAACGGAAAAGGGAAATAAAAAAAGCCACATCCGATATGGACATGGCTTCGATGAAACATGCTTGTATGGGGCTAGGAAGCCCCCCCCGGGGTTGCAAATAGTCGTTTGGGACTCCTACCTTCTCACTGCATCCTGGCTACATGTGCCGCAGAGACTTTCTAGTATGGCGGCCAGAACTCTGTTACCCCCCCCACCCCTTTTTCTGTCGGGTTCTCACGCATGAAGGCTCTATATATACGAGACAAGTATTTTTGAATTGTAAACAGGACTACATATCAGAAACCATATGTCAGGCTTTCATATTTACCCCTGTAGGCTTATGTTTTATAGATTCGAATGGGATAGTGTGGCTTTAGCAGATTAACCATAGATCGTGCTATCTTAGAAGGTTTAGTAAAACAGGATGTACAATACGAGAGGGACTCCGATTATAATAGATAAGCATCCCAAGCAACCGCCTTGTCCCTCCTTAGTAAACATCCCAACGACAATGAAAAGCCCAATGAACAAAAATCCAGGCCAAGCCACAGGCAAAGACATGAAGAATGCAGACAACATCTTGCCTATCAGAATCGGCATAATACCTCATGAGGATAGTGTAGATCCACTGAGTAGTGAGCGGTGCACAGCCTTGTGGACAACTAAGACAACCTACTTTTTAGGAGGAAAACAATCATCAAAAAGTCCAAGCCAAAAACATATTACGAAACATCCCATAAATACCATCAATGCAAAACATATGAACCAGAACATAAAGCCTCCTATTGTATCGCACTCACGCTAACGCGATCTGAGCACCTACCATCCACATATTAAGACCACGCAGCCACACCACACATTAGACATAACCCTTTAGAATTTGGAGCAATACCGCCACAACGCTGTCATCGGGCAAGACCTTTGAAACCTACATATACCACTCTCGATTAGTGATTTCAAGTCATATCATTTCAATTTTGGTTACATGGCTTACACCTACTCACAGTTGTATTCTCGGCGCAAGGAGAGTGCGCTATGGGTGACGTGGTTGGGTCCAAAGAGATAGGCTTAAAGATCAAGATATTAAGACAGCAGGCAGGTCTGTCACAGGAGAAGCTTGCAGAGATGGTGGGCGTTACCTTTCAGCAGGTCCAGAAGTACGAGAACGGACAGACCTCTCTCAGTGTATCCAGGCTACAGCTCATTGCCGAGGCTTTGAAGGTGTCAGTTACGGAGTTCTTCAATGGGGAGACATCTGAGTATCATGTGAGACTTACAGTTGAAGAGGAGGAGTTGCTACAGGCTTTCAGGAGGGTTAAGAATGGGGAGTTACGGGGATGCATATTGAAGCTGGTGGGGAATGTAAACAAAAGAGTGAAGTAGACTGCTATTGGCATCAATTTTATACTATATTGCAATCAAACTTACTATCAGTATGTATAGGTAATTTCAGAACTGTATTTGGTGTAAAAGTAGTAAACCACCTTGTACAATAACTCTGTCAGGTTTTGCCAACAGCTAATACTTGTATTTGTTTTAACCAAATCTTCGTAATCCTCTTGATGAACACATTCGTTTCGTATTTTGTAAAGTCGTCTTCCAAGGGCTCTCATACTTTCTTCGTCATCTGCAATCACTATTCCTGACAGCGCACTGAGCCCGTTTAACTCCATATCATGAATCACACTAAAAGGCAGAATCGAAAAAAGTTTTGTTATTGAATCAACTTCTCTTTCTCTCCAACCAACATTGTGACATATTTTTGCCAACTCCACTGCATTACACGGCGATTTACTGTTTTGCTTCAACTCAACCATCCATGGAAGGTAATAAATAGCCTCTATGCATCTGTAGATTTCCAAAAAGCAATGCTTCCAATGAACTGATGTTAGAGATAGGTATATATTTTCAGGGTTAATGTTGCTTAAACCAGACAATGACTCGGCGCAAGTTAAAACATTATCCGTAACCAACACAGAGCGGAAATTCTTATTGCTTAAGGCTAGCCTTGCAGTTATGTACCAATCAGACTTTTCTAAATACAAAGAATCATTAGGAATTTTAAAAAATAGCAACTCATTATATACCATCTTAACATCGTCTATATCATGTCCAGCATAGCCTTGAGCGAATTCTACATCACTCAAGTTCAGCATTTCAACAATAGCTTCTGCGCTTAGATATGGTTTAATCTTATATATATCCTTTAGCTGATGACAAAGAAACAAAAAATAACACGCTTCAAATTCACATAAAGCCAAGTCATCGTTTTCAAAAATTGATATGATATGCCCTTTGTCATCGTTTGAAATATTGTCTACAGATACAGCTAGGTACGTCTCTCCTTCGCAGGTAAATCTAACTATAAAATCACCATTATGAAGCTGTACTGCACCACCATCCAAAATTTCAAGAGAATGGAGCCTCCTAATTTGGGTGACGAGTTCTTCTGGAGGCAAAGGTGCTGTCTTAAGCACTGCAAGTGACCGATTCAGCTTTGTTGTTCCGACAATAGGAGCAAAAACTGCCTTCATGTAATCATCAAATCTCAACTTAGCCATCAACGTGCCATCCAGCATGGTGCAAAATCTTGGAGCCGCTCAGCATTATTAAACAAAGCCAAAAAAGATCGCTTAAAAAAGTCACGTTCAAATCTACCTACTTGTCCACTCTTAGTATTCAGCTTTTCCTCCAACAACTCTACTTGCAGGAATGAAGTTAACTCTTCTTTAGGCAAGGCATTAATAACAGCCAACAGCCTATGTAACTTATCTCGTAACACACTCAACTTTCCAGGGATACTTGGCCAATCAATAGGAAAGCCCGGTTCATCAAACAGGTAAATTGACATTGCGCTACAGAACCCAACCATAGCGGGAAAACTTCCAAAGATGTCTTTGCCTGAAGAAATCCTATTAAGCCTTTCCTTTAGTTCATCTTCGGGTTGATAGCGTGACACAGAATCATCCAACTCCGTAAGCAGCTTCAATGTTTCAGAGAAGTAGGATAAAAACTCACGATGAGCTGTCGATTCTATCATATCTAATCGCGCAAAATCTTCAGCGATTTTATCTTTTAGATCCAGTTCTGTCTTTCTAGATGAAAACAACAACAACAGCTCTACTAACTTCTCACTCTGATATTGTCCAGCTTTTGTTCTCCTGCGAGCCGGATCTTCCTTTGTAAATATTTCCACCTTGCCAGCCAAATCTTCTTTAATTTTATGTATAAATGGACTGTATATTGTGTCAAGTTGCCTACCGACTTCCCAAGGAACTTGCCCAGTGTTCAGCACCAACATTCTGTAAATTAAACTATTTATATCGTTAGACACCCAGAATTCAACTCTAATCTCCCTGTCGATTACAGCAGGCTTCAATTCGATTGCTTCTAACAAAGCGGTTGTTCTTTGCATTCCATCAATTACCGATACTCTATCTATGTAATCTTTACCTATAACATTTAGCAACTCATCCACATCTAAAGCCGAGAGTATTTTAGTCATATCCAGATCTTTAACCATAACTCCAAGCACAATTGGTGGCAAAACTGCACCATTTTGTATATCATTAACCATTCTCTTTCGAATTGTGATGGCTGTTTTAGTCTTCAAAGGAGCACGTTGGCCCGGCAATCCACCCTTATCTTCGTAAACCTTACTTACCAGGTCAATATATTTAGCAATAGGCATAACCGACATTATAGAAGTACAACTAACCCTTTCATCATTAAGCTTATGAAACATGACAGCCCCCCCAGGTATTGTGGTCATATATCACTACACAGACAGTAATGCTTTAAATGCTGTTGTGGCATACCCTATGCCATTACAAAAGCATTCTAATCAGGCGACCTAAATGCTTATGCTAGCACACCCTGAACTGGTCAAAAAAGGTTTGGTCCACCTCATACACGACCTGCGGAATCACACCCAGCTTTACAGACTCGAACATCGACACCAGCTTTTCACCATCTACTAGCTCTATCGGAGGAGCCCCCTCACGGTTAGCTTCCCTTATTGCGTCAGTACTAAAAGTGCCAGTAGTTAGAATGATGCCTTTATCAGCTCTACCAATCATCGCATTTCTAAAGTCACCAACTTCAGCCCGAGAAACAGTACCCTTATAGCGTTTACACTGGAAAAGAACCTTAAAACTCACAAAGGGATTAATCTGAAGAATCCCAATACCATCTATTCCTTCGTCATGCGGTTTGCCAGTGACGGTAACCTTCTCAAAGCCTGACTCATGCAGTAGTCTCTTACATACAAGCTCAAACCCCTTTGGCGACAACCCACGAAGGACCATCAGCAGATCCTCTTTTGCAACCGACTCAGGTGGGACCTCTGTTATTATTTCATCCTGGACCTTATCATCATTCGTGACATCATCAACGGCCTTATGTCTAGATTTTGAGTGAATCTCCACCCACTTTTTGAATAGCTTTCGACCATCCTGCTCGGACACCTGAGCCTTCCACCCCTTCGGGGTTAATGTCCAAACACCCCGACGGGAACTATCTAGTAGTCCTTCCCATACAAGATATTGCCTAGCCCATTGGACCTGATTATGGAATCTCTGTTGACCAGACTTAAGCGTCTCTTCCCTTTGCTCATCAGATAAGCCAAGGTTATCAGCGATCCAATCAGAGACCTCTTTCGGCCTGGCAGAACCACCCACTGACCTAAGACAGTCAAGTAGTGGCCCCATCCATTTCACAAACTCGCTTTGTTTCTTTTCTTGTTTACCCATGGCGTAATGCAGCCTTTCGTCATTGTTCAGGTAAGGTCCCTCATGTAGCTAGGATCCGTAGTTGCCTTATATCATACAGCCAAGTCAAATGAAACAACATTCACATCTCACGGCTTCCATATTTGCCTTACAAGCCGACTTTCCAGCCAGCCCCACCCATACCTATACCATCCCAACTCAGCGTTGAAATTTACTTTAAAAAGTGTATATTCGCATATCATCTCATTTCCGCATGGAGGGTGCTCAATGACTGCCGAGACCAAAGCTACCACCTACAGGAAGGGCAAGATCCACGATCTCAGCCTTGATCTGCTTCACAGAGATGTTGAACAGCCCCGCAAGCACTTTGATGAGTCTGAGCTTGATGCTCTCAAGAAGTCCATAAAGGATAAAGGGTTGCTGTACCCTGTCCTTTTTCGTGTAGATGATGAGGGTAACAACATCCTAGTCTCTGGAGAGAGAAGGCTTCGGGCCTACAGGTCCTTGGGTAGAGATACCATCCCTGCGATGAGGATCGACAGCGACCGATATGACGAGGTAGCACTGATAGACAACATTCAAAGGGTGGACCTTCACCCCATAGACGAGGCTGAAGCTGTCAACAATCTCAAGACCAAGTACGGCTATACCCAGGATCAGTTAGGGAACCTGGTTGGGAAGGCTCAGAACACTGTCAGCGAGATTTTGGCCCTAATGGGTCTGTCAGATGATATACGTGAGGATGCAAGAGGCAGGAAGGAACTTAGCAGGTCCGCTCTACTCAGTATCGCTAAGATCAAGAGACCTACATCACAGAGGAAGGCTTACGATGCTCTTGTTGCCTCTTTAGGTATGCCTAAGAAGGATATCAAGAGGCCTAGGCTGACAGTTACCAAGAAGACCATCACTGCTACAGATAACACTCTCAAGTGCCTCAAGAGTATAGACCTTAACACCCTGGGAGAGGACAGGGAGATGGTGGTCTCCAAGCTACAGGTTTTATTGCAAGAGATACAGAATAAGCTTGACAGTATAGGTGGTTAGGTTATATCGGCGCACCGATACTCCTTGGTATCACCAAAGGCCTTTCAACAAGTCCTTGCCGTTTTTCAATTACACAAGAAGATCGCAAAAGGGCTAGTATGAACTCGATAAAGATCATCTATATTGCTGCATTGGAACCCGAAGACCTAAGACACCAGAGTCCGTTCCAAGGTTTTTCGCTCAATAACTATGAAGCCCTTCCGTTTTATTACAAATGCCTTTCCTTACCCCAGAACTTATTTGAATTTTCCAGTTCTAGAGAAATTACTATATTACAAAGAATTCAAGGCATCAGCTCAGTCAATATCCTCCCTCTTAGCAAGGAATACTTAAAGGCTTATGTTTCAAGTGCCGTAAGCCCATTTGGATGTTTTTTCAGTACGGAAGAATCATTTTCAGAAGTCTGTGAGGTCATTGAATCGCAACAACTACCTTTTTTACATGTATCTATGAATAAAACTGACAAATCTATCGGAATAGACGCGTTCAATTTGGAATACATACGAAGATATGTCCTAGATACTATTCAGATTTTACATAATAATGGAATCACTCACTTTGATCATATGCTTGAGTCTATCCGAAGGAAGAGAAAATGGTCTGTTGCGAAGATTGATATTCGACGAAGAGACCATTTATGCACCTTACCAAACGAATCTGTTTTGGATTCTTTTGGGTATAAATTCAAAGCTACGAAACCTTTACTAGCTGGCCCTGACAAGCAATATATTAATGCGATTACGGTCTTAGCCAATTCTATTAGAAAGGAAAAAAAACGAGTCTTAAAAAAGTATCAACAACTTTTACCTGATGTTACAAACTTAATCTTAACATCCACTTCTTTATTTCATCACTGGTACAAATATAGACATCAAATCGACTCTAACAATAAAGAGCTTAGCGCTGCCTTTAAACTATTTATTCGTCAACATTCAAAACAGCATAAGTTTTCTTTTGATACCAACAAAGAAGAAATGGAGTACATGCTTGGCAGTAAGGAGTGGCAATATTTCACCACAATGAGAAAAAAAGAAATTACATTGTACACAACTGCTCTTGCAATTAAGGCATGCAGCGACTTTTCGCCTGTGCTGCGATTACCGCCCATTGTAAACACCCTTCACGCTGACCTTCAGAGATTAGCTGCTTGTTCAAGAGGCAACTCAAGTCATAAGAAATTCAAGCTAAATAAACTGTACAAGGAAGTTGCAAAGAAGCTCTCAAACGTTGTAGATGCCGAATACATTAAAGTAATCAATGGAACAACAGGACACATCAAGATAGTATCAGACTCTCCATTAGAATGGTTAAGAATTGACGGGCTTCCTTTAATGTTACGGAACTCTGCCAGCAGGATTCCCACAACCCCAGGTAATCTATTTTTTGCTAAAATGGTTCAAAATTTCCCGTTAGTTGTTCCAGTGTCTGCGTTCAGTGAAGTCCTCATCATAAGATCGTTCCATGCAAACGACCTTCTAAAAAAGAGCTTGACTGACGCAGTTAATCTTTTTACTTCCGTGGCTTCGCAAACTACTCTCACTTTGAGATTTGTTGATGTCTCTTGTAAGCAGGATTTTATTGATGCACTAAACAGCTATAATGGTGCGTTGATGATCTATGATGGACACGGTAAACATGACAAGGAGACTGGCGTTGGTGGTCTGGTAATTGGAGATGAAGTTATTGACGTTTGGAGCCTAAAGGGAGAAGTGAGAATCCCTCCCATTGTGATACTGAGTGCATGTGATACCCATCCAATT
Organism: Geomonas sp. Red276; assembly: GCF_054784495.1. Classification (NCBI taxonomy): domain Bacteria; kingdom Pseudomonadati; phylum Thermodesulfobacteriota; class Desulfuromonadia; order Geobacterales; family Geobacteraceae; genus Geomonas; species Geomonas sp. Red276. The sequence continues at coordinate 111,079 of NZ_BLXW01000016.1, read as the reverse complement.
GATGCTTCTCATGCGACTACAGCCAATGGTTTTATTAGAGTTGGTGCCTTGACAGTATTGTCAACGGTACTACCGGTTTCTGGATTTGAATCAGCGCGATTCATAGGCAGACTCATTTATCGAATAGCTGAGTATCTACCACTATATACTAACACAATTGACAAGCCCATCAGATGGAACACCGTCATAACCGGGATGCAAAGAATGGTCTATGTCACCGAGCTCATTTACCATATCAACACTAACCTCATGATCCCTATAGCTGACGAATTAAGGAAAAAAATAGGACAGGAGGCTAATAACTTTATCAACAGTAATTCGCCATACTGGTATGAACAAACTTTGGATTTCGTCTCAGATTTACTTTATATGAGTCGTAGCAATCTGACTGAACGCTTAGAGGAGCAACCTATGTTTTCAGAAACATTAAAATACCTGCAAATAGGAAGCCCAGAAAATATTCTAATTAGTAATAAAAGCCTAGATGGCATAATAATGTAACGGAGGTTCCCACAGCGCGGCATCACGGCTTCTGTAAATGCCTTACCAGCAGGAGTTTATCGACAGAGACAGCCTGCGGTATGGGTTTTCTTAATTCAGGATTCGTAACGCTAGTTGATCTTAGTCCTGCAGACAGCAGCATCACTATCTGTATGCGGCAGGAACCGATGCTGGGGTTGAACACTCTCTGCAATGGGTCCCATACCTTTGATTGCCTCCTCTGTTCATGTCCCGCAACAATAATCTCAGGTAGACCACTGCACCTATGCGGTCTCCTCCCACGCCTTTCCCGCGAGAATTTCGCGTATCGGGCCTAGCACCTCGGCTCGCAGCCCCCCTCCGAATCAACAGCTTTGCAAAAATACCATAACAACATCAATAGTTTAATTGACTTGTGGGATGAGTAATGGGTGTTACCCCCGCTTGCTACGATACCTACACCAAATCTCTATCCTAATGTCCCTCTGCTACATCTTCCTGTATCTCTACTCCTGTTACTTCCTTCTTACGATACAGTACCTTTCTATACAGAATATCATACTGATACTTGTTCTTACACCACCTAAACTGTCTTCTTAACTGTTTCGATGTTACTCTCGTGTCTAATCTGTTATACGCCTCTGTTAACTGTTCTCTTGTGTATGCTGGCTTTATCAAGCCTGAAACGTTTATATTGTCTGAAGTATCCTGCTGTATCAGTCCGTGATGCCAGTGTATCGTATCAGCAGTACTCTTGAAGCCCGCTCCGAGGTACTTAGCCACCATCTTTCCGTAGGCTTGATTCATAATATCTATAGTGAATGGCCACATCATTCTCGGCACTATAAAGCTGTCGTGTACTGTCAAGATCGGAACATTCATCTTTAGGTGATGCTCTATTATATCTACAGCAATATCTGAATCTTCACGCTGTAGCCTTATACCTTCACCTGACTCTAGGAAGTCGGCTATCGGTTTGTGTCTCTCTTTAATAGCATCAAGCATCTCATATAAGCTTTCGTGCGAGGTGATACCATACTCCACACGCTTTCTGTTCAACTTCTTTATCAAGGTATCCCACGTAGCTTGGATAGCTCTCGTCTCTCCATCTGCTTCATCATCTGGTTTAGCATTTATAGCGGACATCATAACAACCTTCATTGCACTTCGGAAATCATGACCTTCAATCGTATAAGCATCGGCACCTTCATCAAGAAAGTTCGCTCCCAAGTGAGCATACAACAGCAACACATGTATTGATGAAAAATCAAGTTCTACTACTGGCTCATTGTCTATAAGAATATACTTCCTTAGTTCTTTTGGACAACCATGCCACCACGCACCATATATTCTGCCTCCATGCCTCCAGTTCTCATCGTTAAAGACCCGGTAGACGCCCTTTCTCGAAAGATCAATCTTGTACTCACGTATCCCTGCCTCTCGTAGTTCTTCATCTGTAGCAAGCTCATCATCAAGATCAATATACGATCTCTGCAACAGGTTGTTATACTTGGTTAGGATTTTCGCAGATCTTTCAACATCTCTTGGAGCTGTGAACTCCTTGATATCTCTAGCGACATCATTCTCATCCTTCTCACTACGGAACTTGATGACCGTTTCATTCGGATGCCTTGATATCATTGACAACTTTACTTTATGCTTAACCATCAGCCGCACGAGCTTCTTCTTGGCTCTGATTCTGTTGGTGTATCCAGCGTAAGGTTTATTAGTAACAGGATCTCGGTAGCAGGTTGCATCTACGTGTTCAACATACTCATTGTCAATGAGACCATTCATCACTTTGACAATGCCACGATGGCCAATCGCTATACTTGCATACCTACTATTAGCACCATACCTGTTCTTGTCCCTTGCACAGCAAATATACTGAGTAGGATCACTTCTCCAACACCAATACAGATCCAACAGCAACATCATAACATAGGGACGTAAGCGCTTATCATTGAAGCCAAGCTCTCTGTATAAACACTCACATGCCACGATGACGTTTTTGTGATTGCTGTATCTATATGGATCAAACAGTCTTGAGTTCTGTAAGGGATTGTCAAGCATACCGACTCCTCGTCAATCTGTCAGACTAAAGGTACTACACCAGACACATTAAAAACCTACGTCTGATAGCCTCCTACACTGTGAGCCTCTTACATATATCAACCAAGCCTTACGGCACTCTTACAGCGATACTGTGGCTTTATGTATTATTCAACCTGCAAGTGGGTCGATAGAAATATGAACGGAACGATAATGTAAAATAAGTAAAGATAAGCGACAAACTCCTATAAATACTGGCTACTTCGACACTCGCACTACTACACCAAAGAGACAAAAAAGCCCTCAAGGCTTTGGGGTCCTCAAGGGCTTGGTGGTTATCAAGACATGGTAGGATCTAGGGAACCTCCCCTGAGTAGGTTAAACTGCGACAGGGAAGGTCTCTGCAAGCCAACCTTCCACCTTTGCCTTGGTCTCAGGGTTACCAAAGTGGCGAGCATAGGCATCCGTGTTCTGGATGTACCATTTAATCTTCTCCTGCTCATTCTCAGGCGTGCAACCATGCTTCCTGGTCTTAGCATTGACAGCGTGCCACTTTTCACCGTTGGTGTATGCCTGGTTGAGGTCTTTGGTCACGCCATCTTTTGGCGTAAGGGCTTCGACAACAGCTGCCAGCTTCTTACCAGACCGAACTTCCAGGTTAGCATCTCGTTCCGCAGCGACCTGAAAGGCGAGAAGTGCAGTTTCGACATCAGCGATAGTGGCAGTAGTGATTTTCATGTTTGCTAAGCCCCTCCTAGGGCATTTTACAGTTGCATCACGGAATCATTGGTCCCATAATGACAGTGGTTGATGTGACCCCCCAAGTGACATTGACCCCGCCCTATCGACTGTTCCCGCAGTTGATGGGGCTTTCTATTGCTGGTCTCCTCTCCAGCCTAAACGTCCAACTCTATGTAAGTCCTCACATTGCTGCTTAAACTAAGCTTCTCCTGACACTTCATCAGCAGGTCTCTCGGAATCTTCACAGCCATCTCTTCGTAGTTCTCGTATACCGAGAATCCCATGCTCTCGATATCATCTACGATATCAACAGCATAGACCAGAAACTTACCCTTCTTGGTGTAGAAAACAGTCCTCACGGTTCCGTTATCATCGGTGTCAGAGTCAACCACAGTTCCAAAGAACCGGAACTCCTGGCCGGTGAACACGTCGCTATCCCTGTTATGCTTTCCCTTAAAGACCCTCTGAGCCTCCATACTCTTCTGTTGAGCTTCATGCCGCCTTACATAGCCCTCGATCATCTCCATGAGAGCACCCGACACCTCAGGCACGATCTCCTTGAACCTCTCGTACACGACTTCCTTCTCATCAGGGATACTGAATGTCCTCTTGACCATCTGACCTCCTTTCGCCTTAAGGTGATCGGACTATAACCGGCTTCGGATTCCCTGTCAACAGAAAAGAATACAGCATAGTATTTTCAGGAATACACTACAGCCCAAGGTTACTGCCCCAGACACGTTCTCTCTGGATTTTCAGCATCTTATGACGCGCAACGGATTCCCTATCCGTTACTTTCGCTTACATTACAGATAGTTACAAAAGAGTGACGGGAATGATGACGGGATTTGAACTGCGGAATGAGGAATAAGACCACCATCAACATCTTACATCGTGGGTCTTTGACAGCGGGAAACACCGACCATGAGGATACGTCTACCAGCCCTTGTGATGAAGGACAAACAGCCTCACCGTTTGTACTGAAGAGCAAGGTGACAAGCGAAGCGCGTCAGACCATCACCACCATAGTCTCTCATGACTACAATTCCGATACCGACCACCAGGACCAACTACAACCCTCTCGGCACGATACCTGCCAATCACCACCTTCGAGACCAACAGCGTCATTACCAGAACCACCAAAATCACCAACACCACCAAGAGGGGTTCGGACAGATAAAAAAAGGTGCTTCACTTGCTAAGGCGTCGTTATAGGAAAGATTCTACCGACCACCAAGCAAGCAAAACACCCTCTCTTGCCTACGTCTTCCAAACAGGGACATCAACTCCATAGTCCAACTGCACAAGAGCCTCCAGAAGCACCTTCGGCTGATACCGCTTACCATCCTCGGTGTTATATAAAAACTTTACCCGTGGCTGGCTGATATTGCTTTTTTGTCTTGCACATTAACGTTAGCTAGTTATAATAAAAATATGCCAACCACATGACGGATCATCCGTTTATTCGACGAATGCCCTTATACCCTTACGAAAAGAGAGAATTTCAATTAATGGGAGGAATCGAAAATGGAAATTAAAATGTTAAAAGAATATCCCTGTTATTGGTGTGTGTGCCTTGGTCAAGATGGTTTATGCAAATTGGCATTCAAAAATAACGACTCGACATGCCTGAACAAGAAGCCTAAACTTAAGCGTTTCCAGTAAATATGACTGATATATTTTGAACTTTGAGTAACTCGAATTGACTTTGAGCTATTTTCATTTATATTGCTACTGAGGTGATTTATGGGAGCAATTATAGATACATTACTATTGGGTGAAGCTGAGCTCGATGTTATAAAAAATGAATATCCTACATGCATCATTACCAAACAAACAAATTCACATCATATCATACAACAATATCGCATAATTTTATCTGATGAAGATGAGGAAGATTATTACTATTTTTTACTTGAGCACTCAATAGCAATGTCGTCTATGAATTTTATTGGAAGAATTCGAAACGATAAATTATTTCGTGATAAAATGAGGTTAAAAGTATCGCACACCATTGAACGTTTAATTAATAGCAAAAAGCCGCTTTAGCCAATCCGCCATTTTTGTTTTTATAATTGCCAGTATCAGTACTTCACAGCCACTTCGATTTGGTTATTATTTATCTATACTGATATATACAAAGATTAGATAATCAATTTGGCTGGCAAACACTTTCAGTATCAATATCACTTGCCTTTGTCACAGACGATATCTATAAACGCTGCCATGGACATCAATTGTCGCTGTTATTTTGATATTGCAATGCATTTCAAGTTCTTGCAATTGCTCAATAGCGTAGTCACCTACGGCCTCTTGTAATTCATCAATCTGAAAGAACAAGGCAAGGCCCTCATCATACTCTTCATTAGACACATCATTTGACCACGCTATGAACTTTTGTCGTTCTTCTGGTGGCAGCTTGGGGGCCAATATTTCAGTCAATATAGATTTGCTTCCTGCCATTGCAGCCTCCTTTTATCAGGCAATCTCCCTCGACATCGAACCTGTTACAAGCTATCCATTTAACCAATATAACGCAATCACCGCAAGTTACAAGCCTACGGTACCCACTTCACCAATCCCTTTTTGATATCGTAACCCCAAAATCCAAATGCTGCAATGCCTCCAAGAGAACCTTGGGCTGATACCTCTTACCATAACGGCCACTGGTGATTGTGGCATGAGCATGACCCAGAATTTCAGCTATTGCAGCTTCAGAAATTCCTTTCTGCTTCAGCATGTCCGCCACGGTATGACGCATGCTGTGAAACACCTTCTTCGGATCATCTGTTACATACTCTCGGTTGTACCTCGCATACCACTTCCCGATGCCGTTCGTGTACCCGTGCAGGCGTATCAACTCCAGGTTCATCCACAATCGGGGCTGTTTAGTTTCCTTCATTTCCTCGTAGTAGCTGATCAGTCCCACCTCTATCAGCTTAGGGTGTATGGGTATCACCCTCGTACTGGCTGCATTCTTGAGCCGCTTATCACCAGCCTCGTTGATATCGAAGCACCAACTGTCATCTACCTTTACGATATCTTCGACATGCAGCTGACATATCTCGTTTAGCCGCAGTCCTGAATACAGACCAATGAGCGGCACCCAGTAGCGTTCAGGTGTCTTTGTGTCCACAGGTAAGTTTGCCACGATATTCTTGATATCACCAAGGGTGTATGCGCTTCTCTCTTCGTCTGCCCTCACCTTAGTTGCCAACTGCAAGCCGGTCGCTGGGTTCCTCGGTATCATATCCTGCTCATGGCAGTATTTCAACAGGCTACCGATCCTGGCTACATGCTTGTTGACGGATTTAACGCTTATACCTTCACCTGTGTTGGCCGTTATGCCCTCCTTCACCGACCGTCCAGGATTCCTCTTGTAGAAGTGCGGTGGCACCTTCAACAATGAGGATCTCAGGTCGATCAGCATGGGTCTGGTGATGGTTGCCACGTCAACATTGCCAAGGATATCAACCAGGAGCTTAAAGACCCCTTCTACCTCCAGCTTTGTCTTCTCTGTCCAGCCAGCCTCCTTCTCTGCGGTGTATATCTTTATCACCTCAGCCAGCCGACTCCCTGCCTTGGTCCTAGGTTCCTTTTGAACTGGCAACAAACTATGCACCACCTGCTCCACCTGTTCAGATGCAAGCGTGCCGGTACGCAACAAGGCAAAGGCATTGTTGGTCTTGAACTCATGGTTCCACAGCATCACCTTCGCTGCATGTAACTGGTTGGTTTGAAGAGACTTCTTGATAAATCGACAGGGGAACAGATGGGACAGGTCCGCAGGGACTTTTATCTTGTAGTAGAACCTGCTATTGACCTTGATGAGGTGTGTTGGATATGACAAAGCCTCTCGCTCGTTGTATACCTAGTTGTATACCTAAAGCTGAGAGGCTCTGTTTTTATGCTGCTATTACAGCTACTTACAAAGGTGGCGTCCCCGAGACGATTCGAACGTCCGACCCCTTCCTTAGGAGGGAAGTGCTCTATCCTGCTGAGCTACGGGGACACAAGTGAGACAGACTTTATAACGCAGGACGAGCTGTTTTGCAAGGGGTTTATCTGGAACAGACGACATCGGAAGGCAAATCCCCCCTGTCCCCCCTTCCGCCTTCGCCAAGGCTTCAGCGGACACGTCGCAAAGGGGGGGACGCGACGCGTGGCTCCTCTCAACGGGTTCTACGTTTTACTCCCCTTGAAGGTGGGAGGGGACGGTGGCATAATGTCCAACGTTTTTTAATCCGGATACGCGAAGGGGGTATCCATGGCGGTTGCTCATAGTCTTTACCGGGAAGCGGGGACGGTTACGGTCGATCACGCCATCTGCACGAATTGCGGGATTTGCGCCGGGATCTGCCCGGTCGAAGTGCTCCGCATGGAGAAAGGGGTGTTGACCGTCCACCCGGAAAGTAACTTCGGCTGCATCGCCTGCGGACACTGCATGATGTCCTGCCCGTCGGAATGCATCGAGGTGACCGGCCGCGGCGTTTCTCCTGCGGACCTCTTCCCGCTCCCTCCGCGCGAGGAACGGGCGGACGGCGCGGCAATGGCAGCGCTCATACGGTCACGACGGAGCGTGCGCCACTTCACCGGGGAGGTCCCCTCAAGGGAGATCCTGGAGAAGGTACTTTCCATGGCGGCGACCGGTCCCATGGGAATCCCGCCGTGGGATGTGGGGTGCGTGGTCGTCCGGGGAAGGGAACGGGTGCAGGGACTCGCGGACGAAATCCTGAAGGGGTACGAGGGGCTTTTGAAGGTGATGAGGCCGGGGCTCCTCGCTCTGTTGCGGCTGTTCATGAAGAAGCCGGCGTACGAACAGATGAGCGGCTTCATCATCCCCCTGGCGAAGGCGTACATCGACGGCAAGGCAAAGGGAAGGGATCTCCTCTTTTACGATGCACCTGCGGTAATTATCTTCCATCACTCGCCCTACGTCGATCCTTCGGAGACCATGATCGCCTGCACATACGCAATGCTTGCAGCGGAGTCGCTGGGGCTCGGGAGCACCATGATCGGCGCGGCGGCTCCTATCCTCGTTCGCAACAGGAAACTCTGCGGGGAGTTGGGGATTCCGGAGGGAAACAAGCCGGCGATCGCTTTGATTCTGGGGTATCCGGCGGTGGCCTTCAGGCGGGGAATTACCAGACACTTCTCTGCGGTCAGCTGGTTGGGGGACTGAAGGGCCTTAATCCTACGCTGCCGACTTCCAGCCTTCCCGCTCGTGCTGGAAACGACGATGCCTCACCGCAGTCTGTTCGTGGTTTATGTCGTAGCTGTGATAATCGTCAATCTTCTTCCCCCTGGCGACCATCTCCCGTAAAAGAAGCTCGGTGGGCGTACTCATCCTCACTTTACCCGATTCCCATTTCGAGACCTGGGAGCTCGTGCTGTGCATATTCCTCGCAAAGTCTACCCCGGACCAACCGAGGTATTTCCTTAGGAACACAATCTCGGAGGGCTCCAGATTTCCCTGCTTCTTGATGACCTCTCGAGCGATGGCGTAGTGAAGGCCAGACAGAGCGGGAATCATGGGCATTGTGTTGCCACAGCCATCGCATTTCCTAACACGTATCCCTTCCAGCACGATGTTGCTCAACCCACACTCGGTATAGTGGTAGGGCTCGACTACCTCGACCATCTCTTCTTTTCCGCAGATCCCACAGATCATCAGTTCCTCCACGCAGTTACTATTTGCAGAACTGTATCGTCCTCGAATCTAATAACCACACACATCTTCCTGGTTTCAACTCGATACCGCCACGTCCCGTTTTCAAGCTCCGGATCGTGAACAACTCCGCCATACAGCACGTTTTCGCAGTCAACAGTGCTGATCGCTCGCTTCGCCATGCGCTCGAGAGCGTGCGGTCTGGCATAGGTCACGATGCCGCTTCTGAGAATGGCCCGGATTAGGGCCTTCGCATCCTTTCGGGAGAGAGGCTCCAGCAACATGATTACACCATCCCATGATTGTGTTCAATGAAATACTTGTGCTAGGCACAACAGACATTAGCCAGCACTTAAATGATACACATCACGCGTCGGTAAGGAAGCCACCTTTTCTGGAATGTTTTTCGGTGGGGAGGATTTTTATGAAGGGGCGACAGACCACAGAGGGAGGTTTGCGGAGAGGAGGCTATCTACGTACGGGCGGACAGGGGGACTGGCACCTGGCGGAGCCAGTCCCCTTTTTATTTAGTGAGGAAGACTAGAACTTCAGGAGGGAGAAGACTTTGCCTTCGGGGAGTTTCTTCTTTCCGTCCAGGAATTCGAGCTCGGCCATGAAGCAGCATTCGACGAGGTCGGCGCCCAGCTCTTGCACCATGTCGACCACGGCGGACATGGTGCCGCCGGTGGCCAACAGATCGTCGGCAACCAGCACCCGCTCGCCCGGCTTGATGGCGTCGATGTGGATCTCGAGGGTGTCGGTGCCGTACTCCAGATCGTACGTCTTCTTGAAAGTGGCGGAGGGAAGCTTGCCCGGTTTTCTCACCAGCACGATGCCGGCGCCGAGCTTGTAGGCGAGGGCGGCGCCGATGATGAAGCCGCGGGCCTCGACCCCCACCACCTTGTCGATTTTCTCACCTATGTAACGGTGGGCCAAAAGGTCCACCATGCGCTGGAAACTCTTGGCGTCGCCCAAAAGCGTGGTGATGTCCTTGAAAAGAATCCCCTTCTTGGGAAAGTCGGGTACGTCCCTGATGATATCCTTCAGTTCTTGCATCTCGATAGCCGCTCCTTATTTTCCATTGGTGGCAGTGCGCCCCATTATATCCGTGGCTTCCACGATCTTTCTCAGCTTCTCCAGCGACTTCGCCTCGATCTGGCGGATCCTCTCGCGGGTCACCCCGAAGCTCCTCCCGATGGTGTCCAGGGTCTGGGGATCCTTGTCGTCCAGGCCAAAACGGAGGGTCAGGATCTTCTTCTCCCCGTCGGAGAGGGTGTCGAACCACTTGGAGACCAGCTCGTACTTGTTGAGGTCTTCGAGGAGCACCGCGGGCGAGATGGTGGAGGTGTCCTCGATGGTGTCGATCAGGAAGTAGTCGTTGTTCTCCCCCATCGGCCGCTCGATCGAGTAGGTCTTCTTGAGCAGGACCATCAGCCGCCGCACGTAGGTGACGTTCACGTCGAGGGTGTCGGCCACTTCCTTGATGGTCGGTTCGCGGTTCATCTTCTGCACGAGCTCGCGGGTCACCCTGAGCATCTTGTTGATGTCGTCGGAAACGTGTACCGGGAGACGGATGGTGCGGGACTGGTTGACCAGCGCGCGCTCGATGGACTGCCTGATCCACCAGGTGGCGTAGGTGGAGAAGCGGCACTCCTTGGAGAGCTTGAAGCGCTCGACCGCCTTGATGAGCCCCATGTTCCCTTCCTCGATCAGGTCCAGGAACGGGAGCCCGCGGTTGATGTAGCGCTTGGCGATCTTGACCACCAGGCGGAGGTTCGACACGATCATGCGATCCCGGGCCGCCTTGTCGCCGAGATCGATCTTGGCCGCCAGCTCCTTCTCCTCGTCGGCGGTCAAAAGCTTGGTCTTCTGGATCTCGCGCAGGTAGAGCTTGATGGCGTCGTCGAAGTGCTCGACCACCGCCGCCTTGATCTCCTCTTCCTCTACCTCGCCCCCCTCGTCGTCCCCTTCCTCGACGTCTTCGACATCCTCGACATCTTCGAGTTCCATCGCATCGGGGTCTCGATCCGCGTCGAGAAAGATTGGCTCTTTCTCCTCGAGAAGTTCTTCGTGTTCCATACAGGACTCCTATGCAAATCCGGTAAGTAAGTTCAGTTGCCCAGGGGTTAGTGCTCGCTCCAGCCGTGCCTGCCGATCAGACGGACGAAGCGGCATCCTTCGGAATCTTCTCTTTCGATGCTTCCGTCATACCCTTTCTTCACCAGTACGAGCTGCTGGTCCACCTGGTCCCCCACCGGGATCACCATCCGCCCTCCCGGTGCTAGCTGGTCGATCAGGCAGTCCGGAACGGAGGGCGCTCCGGCGGTCACCAGGATGGCGTCGAAGGGTGCTTCCTCCGGCCAGCCGTCGGTTCCGTCGCCGATCCGCAGGTTCACGTTCAAAAGTCTCAGACCGTCGAGCACCTTGCGCGCCTTCAGGGCGAGCGGGCGGATCCTTTCTACGGTGTAGACCCAGCCGGCCAGGGTGGCGAGCACCGCGGCCTGGTAACCGGAACCGGTGCCGAGCTCGAGCACCCTTTCCTTCCCGGTCAGCTGCAGCATCTGGGTCATCAGCGCCACCGTGTACGGCTGCGAGATGGTCTGCTTCTCCCCGATGGGGAGCGGCGTGTCGCTGTACGCCTGCGCGGCCATGGCCTCCTCGACGAAGAGATGCCTCGGGATCTGCTGCATGGCGTCGATCACGCGCTGGTCGGTGATCCCGCGCTTGACGAGCTGGGCCACCATTCTTTTTCGTGCTACGGACAGATCCATCTTCCCCCCTAAACCAGCGGGGAAATATAACAAAGCACCAACCAAAAGTCCAGCTTCACCGCAGTTCCCACCTCTTCAGTTCCTCGAGTGAGGCGTAGTTGGTGAGGTCGAGATGGAGCGGCGAAACGGAGACGTGGCCGCGGGAGACCGCATGGTAATCGCTGCCGGGAATGTCCTGGTAGCTCTGGTCGGTGGTCCCGATCCAGTAGTAGTTGCGCCCGCGCGGATCGACCTTGCCGACGATGGTCCCCTCGTAGCTCCTCTTCCCCTGCCGGGTGATGAGCGGCGGGCGGAGATCTCCCGCGGGAAGATCGGGGACGTTCACGTTCAGGAAGGTGTCGGGGGGAAGACCGTTCGCTTGCGCCGTCACCGCGAGCCGCGCGGCCACCTCGGCGGCGGCGTCGTAATGCTCTCCCTTTCCCGTGGTGGCGAGCGACACCGCGATGGCGGGAATTCCCATCAGGGTGGCCTCGAGTGCCGCGGCCACGGTTCCCGAATAGGTGACGTCGTCGCACATGTTGGCCCCCCGGTTGATGCCGGAGATGACCAGGTCGGGACGGAAGGCGAGCAGGCTGTGAATGCCGAGATTCACGCAGTCGGTGGGGGTACCTTCGACCGCGAAGATGTTTTCGGCGATGCGGGCGGCGCGCAGGGGATGGTGCAGGGTAAGGGCATGGGCGACGGCGCTCTGTTCGCGATCGGGAGCGACCACGACCACTTCGCCGACTTCCGACACGCGCCTGATAAGGGCGGCCAGCCCCGGCGCGTGTACACCATCGTCATTGGTAAGCAGGATCTTCAACGGGTACCCCTTGTGAATGGCATTGCAGACGGCATTTAAGGTTTCGACTTCTTCCCATCAGGACAGCGTATCCCGGCGCCCCATTTAAACCTCCCTCTCCCCTGCCCCTTGTATAGTCATACCCTCTCCCCTAAAGGGGCGAGGGGATATGGACAAGGCGAGGATGCGACTCATGGGTTTCTGAATCGGAGGGGACGGGAAATACTTTAACATATTTAATTTGCATTTTTAAATTTCTTTTTTCTGCCTGAGCGGTGTCCTCCTCAGGTCACGGCGCGGGCGTCTTCCCTGTCGAAACGAATCTTCATGCAGATGAGCCCGACATAGCAGCCGATCGAGAAGGAGTTGGCGGCTATGAGAGGAAGATCGTCGATGAGTAGACCGTAGATCAGCCAGAGGAGCATCCCGGTTGACAGCAAAACGAGCTGCCACATCGAGATGTCGCGGGCGTGCCGGGTCCGCCAGGTCCGCCAGACCTGAGGTAGGGCGGCGCCGGAGGTAAGCGCCCCCGCCAACAGCCCGATGTAGTGGACGAGGTTCATGCCCCTTTCTTCCCCTTGAACTCGGCGCAGGCCCAGTCTATCTGGGAGAGGAGTCCGCGCAACGAGTTCACCTCGCGCTCGTCGAGTTCGGCCCGCGAGAAGATGCGGCGCATGGTGCGCATCATGTGGTCGGGGTTTTGCGGGTTGAGGTAGCCGATCTTCAGAAACACCTTCTCCATGTGGGCGTAGAGCGGCTCCAAGAGCGCGGAGCCGGCCACTTCACGGGCGGGCTGGACCGGACTTTCCGGGAGCGATCCTTTGAGGAACTCGTAGCAGAAGATCAATACCGCCTGGGAGAGGTTGAGGGAACCGAACTCGTCGGCGGTGGGAATGGTGGACTGCCAGCGGCAAAGGGCCACCTCGTCGGTGGTGAGCCCGCTGTCCTCGCGGCCGAAGACCAGGGCCAGCCGGCTGCCGGGGGCGCAGGCGTGGAAGCGCTCGACGACTTCTCCCGGAGTCCAGATTTCGTTCCGGTACTTCCCGTGGCGGCGGGTGGTGGCGACCGAAAATTCGCTGTCGGCGATGGCCTCCTCCAGCGAGGTGAAGACCTTGGCCGCGTCGAGGAGATCGCGGGCGGAGACGGCGAACTTGACGGCGTCGAGGTGATCGAGACGGCAGGGGTTGACCAGGCGGAGGTCGCGTAACCCCATGTTTTTCATGGCCCGGCAGACCATGCCGATGTTGCCGGGACTCTGGGTGCCTACCAGCACCACGGAAATGCGTTCTTTGAGATCCATTGAGTTCGATACTTCCTTGATGGGCGATTGGGACGCGGATCGGCCGGTTTCGGCGGATTCACGCTGATAGTGCGGCATCCCGTGAAGGGGACGAGACCGCCCGGCATTAGACCATAACTCGCGCGCGTTTGGCAATACGCTCCTGATGCGATCCGCCTCGCAAGCGCGCCACGGGCACCGGACCGCCCCTCATCAGGAACGGGTCACTACTGGATCAGAATTTTTCGGGGTTATCACGGTAAATTCCCGAGGTCCATGCATTTTTAGCTTGCCTATTTTGGTAATTTTGGTATTTCTAGCGCAAATTAATTGATGAGAGATACATGAACTCCAGCCAAAAAACAAGAGAAGAGCTGCTGAAGGAGATCCGCGAGCTGCGGGAAAGGCTCTTGAGGGAGCGGCGGCGCACCGACGAGGCGCTCAGGGAGCGGGAGGAGGAGCTGTGCCAAATCCACGCCACCCTGGAGCGCCGGGTCGAGGAGCGTACCGCGGCCTTGCAGGCGGCGGTGAGAGAGCGCGAATCCTTCAGCTACTCGGTGTCTCACGATCTGCGGTCGCCGCTTCGCCTGATCAACAGCTGCTGCGCGATCCTGGAGGAGGACTTCGAAGAGGCGCTTCCCGCCGATGCGAGGAAACTCCTGGACCGGATCCGGGCGGGGACCAGCCGGATGGGGGACGTCATCGATCGTCTCCTCGAGCTCTCCCAGGTTCATCGCAGCGAGCTGCGAGTCGCCAAGGTACAGTTGAGCCACCTGGCCGAGGCGTCGCTGGAAACGTTGCGCGAGGCCGAGCCGCACCGGAACGCGGAGTACCGGGTGGAGCCGGGACTGACCGCCTACGGCGACCACCACCTCCTGGGCCAGCTCTTGATCAATCTCTTGGAAAACGCCTGGAAGTACAGCTCGCAGAAACCGCGGACCGTCATCGAGTTCGGGAAGGTGGAGTCCGCGGGGGAGATGGCCTATTTCGTCAGGGATAACGGGGCCGGCTTCGACATGAGGTTCAGCGACAACCTTTTCAAACCTTTCGAACGGCTGCACGGTCCGGAGTTCCAGGGTATCGGGATCGGGCTGGCAACCGCCCAGCGTATCGTCGAGCGCCACCGGGGAAGGATCTGGGCGGAAGGAGTGGAAGACGAGGGATCGACCTTTTACTTTACCCTTGGGACCGATGTCGGGTACCCGAGGGCTTAGTCCACTTCAGCAGCTACCTTTCTAAGCTTTCCTACCACCTCTCCCACCTCTCCCACCTCTCCCACCTTTCCCACCAGTCGGACGATTCGGACCAGTCGGACCAGTCGGACGAGTCTGAACTTCAGATTTTTGCCGGGTGCTTTTTGTGCCGGGTGGAGTGCGGGTTCTGTCGCCAGGCGCGGAGGCGTTTGAGCCTTCTTCTCGCGTGACGGCGACGCCACCAGTGGGCGACGAAGTGGCTGAGCCATAAAAGAGCGGTGAAGCCGCCGAGGATCAGCAGCAGATACGGCTCGTAGCTCTCCAGGTCGTCGACCACCATGGAGGCTCCCTTGCCGAAGAGGAAGCCGACCAGCGAGAAGATGATGGCCCAGGAAAGGGCACTCCCCATGTTCAGCATCAGGAATCGTTGGGATGAAAGGTTGGTCATCCCCAGGATGACCGGGAGGAGGATACGGAATCCGTAGGTATAGCGGGAAACGAAGGCGACGAAGGAGCCGTAGCGCTCGATGAGGCGGAGGGCCTTTCGGAATTTCCTGGCGAAGGAGGTGAAGATGCGGAGAAGCTGTGCCCCCTTGCGCCTCCCCAAATGGAAGTAGAACTGGTCACCGAGGAAGGAACCGGCGAAGGCGGAGAGGATGACGCCGTAGATGCTGAGATACCCCTGGCAGGCGAGGAACCCGGCAAAGATGAGGATGGCCTCCCCTTCCAGGAAGGTGCCGATGAAAAGCACCCAGTACCCGTGAACCTGCAGGTATTCCCTGAGAAACTGCTGCACGCGACTCCCCTTCGTAGGGTTGAAATGGTTTGTAAATAGTAGACGCTATCCCAACCCTCGCAACCCCTCATGATGAAAGGGATCAGCGGCGGGCAACCGCCTGGTACTTCGGTATCGCGCCCCGTACCTCCACCATCGGCGCGTTGCGGACGAGGACGGCCCCGCGGGTCGAACCTTCACCCTGGACCGCTCGCTCACCCTCCTCGGCGTTCGCCCCCTCTTCGGTGGAGCCTGCGGCAGCCATTACGACGCCGGCACTGGGAACGGCTCCCCGTGCGCCCTCGCTTTCGGCCGCGGCCTCGGCCTCGCTGGTGTCCTTCGACTCGAGGCGTGCGATGGCTATCGGCTCTCCCCCCGCCCATTCGAAGAATCTTTCCGAATCGAGCAGCGTCGGGTTTTTCGGCACGCCGTAGACCCGCTTTTGCATCGCTTCGTCGAAGAGGCCGACGCATCCGTGGGAGGCGGGCTTGCCGGGGAGGTCACGGGCGTGGATCCAGTAGGCGACGTTGTCGGCCCCGACATGGAAACGCATGGCGTTGTCCATCGGGTACTGTCCGCTTTGGTCCTCGGTCTTGTAGAGGGAAGAGGCGTGGTTCTTGTCGCGGGCGTCGACCTGGAAGAGGCCGGTGGGGGTTTCGTGCCCGGCGGCACCGGTGGCGGCGGGTGCGGAGAAGGCCAGCTTCCCGTGCTCGTAGGCGCCGATCCACTGCTCGGTGAGGTCGATCAGGATGTACTTGGCATAGCGCTGCGCGGGGGGATACTCCTGCGGGAGGGGGCAGTAGTTGCGGGCGGCGGCCATGTCGTCCGGGACCCTGATGGTCATGCCGGGGTAGACGTGGCGGCGGTCGATGCGATTGAAACGGGCAACGGTGGGCCAGTCGTTCCCGTAGAGAGATTCCAGGGACTCTTCGGGGCGGACGAAGTGGGCGTGCCACTTGACCTGGGACAGACTCGGATATTCGATACGGGTGAGGTCTTCGTGGGCGGGATCGAGCGGATTCGGCCCTGGCATCGAGGTGGCCAGCGGTTTGTAGACGACGATGGCAAAAGCGACTACCGGCAACAACACGTACAACAACTTGCGTAACATCCTGGCAAATCTCCCGACCGCGACTGACGACAAACGAATAATGGGGCAGTCGTTGCCCCATTCTCGTTGTAAGTAGCACTATTAGCCGCGTCGGTCAAGAAAAAGCGCTCTGCGCCAGCACCCGTTCGACCGCGGTGTAGGGATCGGTGGTCCGCTCCCTAAGGCCATCGAGGATCCGGCGGTAGGTGCCGTCCTCTTTGATGGCGCCGAAGACCGTCTCGAACAGCTGGTCACGGAGGGTATCGGTGAAGAGCTTGGCGTTGCGTTCCTCGGTGAGGCGCTGGAGGTGACCGGAGCTTTTCAGGTAGTCGTGGTGCCGGTCGAATTCGGCGATCAGCTCGTCGATGCCGACGCCGCGGCTCCCCTCGGTCTTGAGCACCTGCGGGAACCAGGCACCCTCCTCCGGGTGGCGCATCTCCAGCATGGCGGAGAGTTCGCGGGCGGTGCGATCGGCACCGTCGCGGTCGGCCTTGTTGACCACGAAGACGTCGCCGATCTCGAGGATGCCGGCCTTGATCGCCTGGATATCGTCACCGAGGCCGGGGACCATGACCACGGCGGTGGTGTGGGCGGCGGAGACGATGTCGACCTCGTCCTGCCCTACCCCGACGGTCTCGATGATGACGACGTCCATCCCCATGGCGTCCATGACGTTGACGACGTCGGTGGTGGAGCGGGAGAGCCCGCCCAGCGCGCCGCGGGTGCCGAGGGAGCGGATGAAGACGCCGGCGTCGTCGGCGTGGCGGTTCATGCGGATACGGTCACCCAGGATGGCGCCTCCCGAGAAGGGGCTGGTGGGGTCGATGGCGACCACGCCGACCAGGAGGTCCTTCTTGCGGAAGCCGGCCACGATCTGGTCCACCAGGGTGGACTTGCCCGCGCCGGGGGGGCCGGTGAGGCCGATTATGAAGGCGTTGCCGGTGTGGGGATAGAGGACCTTCAACTCGTCGACCGCGCTCTTCATCCGGTCGTCGATATCCCGCATCAGGCGCGCGGCTGCCCGCACGTCGCCGTCAAGGACACGTTCTGCTAGCATATAAAACTCCATAAAACAGGTTCTACGTTCTACGTTCTATGTTCCAGGTTGTGAGGCCAGCGGACTCGCGTAATGACTGGGGCCAGCGGCTTCAGCCTATATCCGAAGAATCGTTCTACGTTCTATGTTCTATGTTCCAGGTTGTGAGGCCAGCGGACTCGCGCAGTGCCTGCGGCCAGCGGCTTCAGCCTCTGTTCCAACGTTGAAAAGCCTGCGGCTCAACAAGGGTGGAACCTGGTTGAGCCGCTGGATCATAAATGTATTCAACGTAGAACCTAGAACGTAGAACTTAGAACAGCCGTTGAATACGCTTAGGCCCTTGCCGTTACGTTGCCGCGTACCCACTCCACGATGGTCTCGGTGGAGGTGCCGGGGGTGAAGACTTCCCGGATGCCGGCGGCCTTGAGGCCGGGGATGTCGGTCTCGGGGATGACGCCACCGGCCATCAGCACGATGTCCTCGGCCTTCTTCTCCTTCATGATGTCATAGACGGCGGGAAGCAGGGTGTTGTGGGCGCCGGAGAGGATGGAAAGGGCGATCAGGTCGACGTCCTCCTGGATGGCGGCGGAAACGATCTGCTCCGGGGTCTGGTGCAGACCCGTGTAGATGACTTCGAAGCCGGCGTCACGGAACGCGCGGGCGATGATCTTGGCTCCCCTGTCATGGCCGTCCAGCCCGGGCTTCCCTACCAGAATACGTAATTTCCTCTCAGCCATGGCACACCTCCTGAATTCCAGATTCTTTAATATTACGAATTCCCGGCTCACGCAAACTCACCCTCCCTATCAAGGGGAGGGTCGGGGTGAGGATGGGGTTAATCGTTCTCGCTTCGTTACATCTCGATGCCGACCCGGGCCTTGACCCCGGCTTTGTAGTAGTGCTTCACTTCGCGCATCTCGGTGACCAGGTCGGCCGCCTCGATGATCCGCTCGTCTGCGTTTCGCCCGGTCATCACCAGCTCGACCTGGGGGGGCTTGTTTTTCATCAGGTCGAGTACATCTTCGACCGGCACGAGCCCCATGGAGACTGCCCCGTTGATCTCGTCGAGGATCACCAGGTCGTACTCTCCCCCCATCACGGTCTTTCTGGCCAGCTCCAGCGCCTCGGCGGCCAGCTGCTTGTCGGCGTCGGCGGGGTTGTCCTTGTTGACCCAGCCGCGACGGCCGGTCTGGATTATGGTGAGGTAGGGGGCGAGTTTCTCGGCGGCCATCTGCTCGCCGTAGGGTCCGCCCCCCTTCATGAACTGGATCATGCAGACCATGAGCTCGCGTCCCACCGCACGCAGGGCGAGCCCCAGCGAAGCCGTGGTCTTTCCCTTGCAGTTGCCGGTATACACCTGAATGAGACCTTGTTCCAGTTTCATGCGCCGTCCTTGCGGGTAACGGTTGAAGATTGCGGGGATCCCTCCCCTCCCCTTCCGGGAACGGCTGTTCCCGCGGGGTGGAGGGCCCGGCGCCTGCCGCTCCCGTAAACTGCGGCACTATAACAACTGCTTCAGGAAGCTGTCAAGGCTAATCACCTAGCTTAAAACGACGTTTATGCCAAAGTCGGTCTGAATGCGGGATGACGTCCGATTCAGGGCTTGACACGAGGGAATCCATCTGTTATTTAATCAGGACACTTCAACGGGCGATTAACTCAGCGGGAGAGTGCTACCTTCACACGGTAGAAGTCACTGGTTCGATCCCAGTATCGCCCACCAAGACAAACAGCAAGGCCAGACAGAGATGTCTGGCCTTTTTTGTTTCCTCTCCTGCCTTTTCTCGCCTCGGTATAACTTCTTCGCTCAAGTCATGGCGCGCCTATGCGCTCATGCGCTCTTCGCCCTCGGAATAACCTCACAATCCCCTCTGTACCCAGCCTTGCCTGGTCCAGCTTGCGTTTTGCACGGGCTCGTTTCCTCTTGTGCGAGATCTCCCTCACCCTGACCCTCTCCCGGGGGGAGAGGGGATTTTGACGGGCGGGGAAAGGGTAAAAACGGTCATCTGTGGTTTACCAGGATGGCGAGGAGGGTGTTGGCGGTTCCCGTGAGCCAGAAGACTAACTGGAAGCTTTGCTTGCTGGATTTGTGGCGGAGAAGGCGTTGGGCCAAGAGGCCTCCCGGCCAGCCACCGAAAAGGCTTGCGGTGTGGAGGGTCAACTCGGGGATGCGCCGGGCGCCGTTACGGGCGGCGGTCTTGTCGACGGCGTAGAGGAGGAAGGTGACGAGGCTCGCGGCAATATAAAGCATGGGGAGGCTTCCCAGCGCGAGGTAGGCGGCGACGAAGACGGCGATAAGCAAGGCGGATTGAGCCAATGGGGTGGACACGCGGACTCCGTTTCGGGCGGCAAAGCCCCTCACCCTAGCCCTCTCCCGGAGGGAGAGGGGATGCTGTGGGTTGGGGGGATTATAGCGGGGATGGAAGCTCCAAGACAAGATCTCGTGGAAGATACTTTATTTAGATTCTTCCAATGATAAACTTGCTGGCGTGTTGTGTAACCCCATCCTCACCAGCCTTCGCCAAGGCTTCGGCCGGCAGGCTCTGAAGGGGAGGGACGTTTAGGATGCAAGGCACCATACCGGCGGGACACGGCGTGATGGCAGGGCCAAGGGCGCCGCGAGGGTGTGAAAGTGCAGAACGGAAAAGGACGACAACGCCAGTCGGAGGGAGGATACGGTGACTAACCAGAAATTCGTTGACTACTATGATCTGCTGCAGCTGAGCCCGAGCGCGGATGCGGAGACTGTCGACCGGATCTTCCGGCATCTGGCCAAGAAGTACCACCCGGACAACGTGGAGTCTTCGGACTCGGACCGCTTCCGCCTGATCGTCGAGGCGCACCACACCCTTTCGGATCCCGCGGCGCGGGCCGGGTACGACGTCCAGTACCAGGATTACTGGAACCATAAATGGGGGGTGGCGGCGGAGGCGAGCAACCGGGCGGCCTTCGGGGACGACCAGGTGACCCGCGAGAAGCTCCTTTCCCTGCTCTACGTCCAAAGGCGCCGCGACATGCTGAGCCCGGGGATCGGCGAGGTGGAGCTCTGCCGCCTGATCGGCGCTCCCGCGGAACTGGTGGAGTTCCACCTCTGGTATCTGAAGGCGAAGGGATGGGTGGAGCGGCTGGAAACCGGCCACGTGGCGATCACGGCCGGCGGGGTGGACCAGGTGGAGCAGTCGCAGCTAAGGCTCGGGCCGGACCACCTGCTGGAGGAACACCTGCGAAGCAGCCGGGTGAGAATCGAGGAAAGGTAAAATCCAACGGCAATGGAACGCGGATGACGCGGATTGAGCGGATTCACGCGGATTAAACCCTCAAAGCTTTAGGGGTATCCGGGCAAATCCGCTCAATCAGGTTTTATCCGCGTTCTATTTTGTTTTTAGTCAGGCCGGGGTCTCTTCCGTTTGGCCGGTGATCCAGGCGCGGACCGAGGAGGTCTCTTCGTCGGTCAGCTGGATCTGGGAGCTCCGGCAGAGGTTCAGGACGTTCTCGAAGAACTTCTGCGCCAGGGTGGCGGCGTCCACCTGCCCCTGCTGGTAACGGTAACGCACGTGCCCCAGCCCAAGGAGTACGAAGTTGACGTGGCTTCTCGCCACCGATGCCCCTTCCTCCGCGCAGCAGTCGCGCACCGCCTTCGAGGTCCTGCTCAGGCTGTAACCGTTGGCGTTGACTTCGTTGGCCAGACAGCGGAACAGGATCTGGTAGTGCTCGGCGGGGAGCAGCGGGGTGTCGGTGATGTTGTGGATCTTGACCTGCAGCGAATCCATCTTCTCTTCCGGGGCGGGATGGATGGTCGGATCGTAGAGAAAACCGGAGAGCATGCTGGAGAGCTCGATCCCCGGCAGGTTCATGTGCCCAAGGAGGGCCTTGAAGCTCCCTTTCCCGAACCACTCCGACTCGTTTAGCCCCGGCCCGAACTTCATGACCAGCAGATGCGCCATCTTGGCCATCACCACCGGGATCGGGGAAGACTTCACGATCTCGACGATGAAATCCTCCATCTTCTGCTTGAGCTCCGGGGTCAGCACGATCCCTTCGGCGGCCGCCGCCGGCTGCTCGTGCTCGGTCTCCTCGGTAACGACCGGAGCGGCCTGGATGCCGATCTTCCACGGGTCCTCGTCGATCAGTACCAGCTCGTCACGCGAGTTGGCCACCTCCATGGCCAGCCGGCGCAGGGTCCCGTACCCCAGCCAATTGGTATCCCTCCCGAATTCCTTGAACTCCCGGAAAATTCTCGGCAGGTCGGCGGCCTGGACCGGTCCCGCCTCGGCCACCACCTCGACGACCCGGCTGGCGATGCGCTTGATAAGCGAGGTCTCGGGCTTCAGGTTGCCGGGAGCGGAGAGATCGTGGTCGGGCTCGATCTCGACGAATCCGATGCCGCTG
This sequence comes from Geomonas sp. Red276, assembly GCF_054784495.1. NCBI lineage: Bacteria > Pseudomonadati > Thermodesulfobacteriota > Desulfuromonadia > Geobacterales > Geobacteraceae > Geomonas > Geomonas sp. Red276. Next base: position 88,824 of record NZ_BLXW01000016.1, on the reverse strand, counting down.
CTGATGAAGTCGTCGAGGTCGAAGACGTGGTCGGCGGAGGCCTTGTAGGCGGGCGAGGCGTATCCCACCGCCAGCACGGAGGTGCGGCGGTCGTGCTTGCGGAGCTTGATGAGCACCGGGGTGAAGTCGGCGTCACCGGAGAGGACGATGAATTCGTCGATGGACGGATAGTGGTGCAGGGTCTCCAGGATGTCCATCACCATGTGAACGTCGGTACTGGTCTTCCCCCGGCTGGTGAGCGGCGGGCAGTCGATGACCTCGAAGGCCGCCTTGGTGAAGTAGGGGCGGAAATCGGCGAAGGAGGACGGGTTGAGATAGCACCGGCGGATCAGGATGCGGCGCTCGAATTGGCCGTCGGTGACAATGGGGAGTTTCGAATCCACCAGCCACTTGAGCCACCGTTCCGGCCGGCTGGCAAAGGCCTTGGCCAGATCCTGGTCCTGGTTGTGGAAATTGAGATAGATATTGTCGAAGTCGACAAAGAGTGCGGAGCGGATTGTCGAGATCTCCGGCATTGGTACTCCTTTCAGATGGGGAACTTGTTCGATAGATGGTGTCGGATCACTTCATGAGGTCGGCGAGGTGACGACATACATAATGGTACCGGTGAGTTGGGCAGGGCGCAACCAGGAGATTAGAAAACCTCCCTCACCCCGGCCCTCTCCCGGGGGGAGAGGGTAACCATGCCCAGCCCGGACCGGCCTAGTCGGATGTCGTCTCGTTGTCGGGGACGATGGCGGCACCGGTCTTGGCATCGGTGACCACGTTGGTCGCCCAGGTGTAACCGGCGGCACCGGGTACGGTGTACTTGATGCGGAAAGCGAGACGGTCACCGGGGGTAAGGACCGCCTTGGGGAGGTAAAGGTCGAAGTCGGTGGATTCCCCGTCCTTGAGCGAGCCGAGCACGTAGGTCTGCCCCTCGGCCACTTCGTCGTTGGCGCCACGCAGCAGGGTGGCGGTGACCTCCATGTCTTCGACCTTGCGGAGGGTGATGTTCTGCATCAACCCCTGGACCGCCACGCCGTCGTGGCCGGGAACGAGTTCCCAGGCGATTTTGAAGCTGTACCCCTTGTGATGGAAGTGATACGACTTGGCATCCTTCTTCACGGCCTCTTTTGAGGCGCAACCGGCCACCAGGAAGAGGAGGGCTCCTACGAGAATCAGGGGGAAGAGACGGTTCATGGTCAGTACCTCCGGAACCCATCCTCCCCCTCGCCTGCGCCGATGACTTCTGCGGGCAGGCCAAAGCTCCCGTAAAGGCGGGAGCGGGGAGAGACGGTAAAAGTCGAACTGCGAAAGATGATGGGCGCGGGTATATTTTCTACCAGCCTGAGGCCACCCTCACGCCTTAAGGGAGCGAGGGTAGCGATTCTGCGCCGTTAGGGGGGGCATTCGGCGCACATGGACTTGAAGAGGTTGGTGCTCAGGTAACGGTCGCCACGGTCGGGGATGATGACGACCACGGTGCCGGTTTCGATTCCGGCCGCCACCTTCATGGCCCCGGCCATGGCCGCGCCACCGGACATCCCGCAGAAGATGCCGTGCTGGTGGGCCAGCAGGCGGGCGGTCTCGAAGGCGTCGTCGTCTTCGATGACCAGCTTGCGGTCGTAGGCGGTAGGGTCGTAGATCGGCGGGACGATCGCCTCTTTCATGTTCTTCAGCCCCTGGACCTTATGCCCCAGCACCGGCTCGACCGCCACGATCTCGACCGCCGGAGCCTTCTCCCTGAAGAACTTGGAGAGCCCCATCACGGTGCCGCTGGTACCGATCCCTCCCACCACGTGGGTCACCTTCCCGGCGGTCTGTTCCCAGATCTCGGGACCGGTGGTCTTGTAGTGGGCCAGCACGTTGTTGGGATTGGCGTACTGGTTGGGCATGTAGTACTTCTCGGGCTCCTCGGCCAGGATCTTGTGGGCGAGCCGGATGGCGCCGTCGGTCGCCTCGCAGCCGGGAGAAAGAACGATCTCGGCCCCGTAGGCCTCCAGGACGCTGCGGCGCTCCATGCTCACGCAGGCGGGCATGCAGAGTTTTATCCGGTAGCCGCGGGCGGCGGCGATCATGGCGAGGGCGATGCCGGTGTTGCCGGAGGTAGGTTCCAGGATCACCTTGTCGGCGGTGAGCTCCCCGCTCTCTTCGGCGGCCAGGATCATCTGGCGGGCGGGGCGGTCCTTGACGGACCCCCCGGGATTGTTCCCCTCGAGTTTCGCCAGGATGCGGACGCCGGGCTTTCCGCTCAGGGCGACCTGGACCAGCGGGGTGGCCCCTATGGCATCAAGGAGACTTTGACCTTTCATGTGTGCCTCACTAGCAGTTGGAATGGGAGCGCCGCCGCCTCAACGGCAGACCGTCGCGCAGATTAGCACGAGCTACTCCATCCTGTCCAGTAACCTGAGCAACCCGTCGAGAATGGTGACCGGGTGGGGGGGGCAGCCGGGGATGTAGAGATCGACCGGGAGGATCCCCTCGACGCCGTCGTGGGCGGCCGGGGAGCCGATGAAGGGGCCGCCGTTGATGGCGCAGGCCCCGCAGGCGACCACGATCTTGGGGGCGGGAATCGCCTGGTAGGTGAGCATGAGCGCCTCCCGCATGTTCTCGGTCACCGGTCCGGTCACCCAGAGCCCGTCGGCGTGGCGGGGGGAGGCGACGAACTGCACCCCGAAGCGGCCGAGGTCCCAGCCGATGGTGGAGAGGACGTTGGTGTCCGCCTCGCAGGCGTTGCAACCGCCGGCAACCACGGAACGGAACTTGAGGGAGCGCCCGAAGAGGGAGAGCATCTTCTTCTCCAGGGCCTTAGCGAGGCGGCGCTCCTCCCCGGCGGTCACCACCAGCTCTTCGCGGCGGTTGACCGCCAGGCGGGGATCGGTGGTGTGGGTGATGCCGCCATGGGGGCACATCTCCGCGCAGTCGGGGCAGAAGAGGCACTTGCCGAGGTCGATGGAGAGCTTGCCGCCGCAGTCGATAGCCCCCACCGGGCAGAGGTCGGCGCAGACCCGGCAGTCGGGCGGGCAGACCGCCGCGTTGAGCTCGGGGTACCCCCTAAAGCGCTCGGGAAGGGTGGCCGGCTGGTCGGGATAGCTGGTGGTCCGGTGCCCCTGCTTCAGGCGGGCCAGGATGGCTTTTATCATAGACGGTGCTCCTTACAGATCGAAGCCGCAGTAGGAGAGATTGAAGCTCTTGTTGCAGAGGGGGAAATCGGAGATCTGCCCTCCCCGCAAGGCCATGGCGAGCCCGGTCCAGTTGTGGAAGGAGGGATCGGTGACCTTGTAACGGGCGAAGCCTCCGCGCTCGTCGGTGATGCCGACGTGGCAGATCTCACCGCGCCACCCCTCGGTGAGGGCGACCGCCAGACAGTCGCCGGCGATGGTCCCGGCCGGGTACTGGAAGGCGACCCCCGGGAGGTGGGTCAGCTGTTCCTGGATGAACTCCACCGATTTCTCCACCTCCAGCCAGCGGACGAGCGTCCTCGCGTAGACGTCGCCCGCACGGGCGGTCTCCACCGGGATGTGGCTCATGGCGTAGATACCGAACGGATGGTCGCGCCGGATGTCGCGGTTCAAGCCGCTCGCGCGGGCGGCGGGGCCGACCATGCCTATCTCCAGCGCGGTCTCCCCGCTCACCACCCCGGTCCCCTCGAGCCTGGCCATGACGGACGGGGTCTCCCAGAGGAGATCGACGGCGTTGGCGACGTCGTCGAAGGCCTTCTGGAGACGGCCGGCCATCTTCTCGGCCAGCTCCCGGCTCACGTCGAAGGCGACCCCTCCCGGGATGACCAGGTCGCGCCCGAAGCGGCTGCCGCAGAGCTCGGCGGTCAGGTTGAGGAAATCCCCCCGGATCCTTCCGCAGAAGGAGGCGGTCGGGAGGTAGCCGACGTCGCCGGAGATGGCGCCCAGGTCGCCGGTGTGGTTGGCGAGCCGCTCGAGCTCCAGGGCGACGGCACGGATCGCCTGGGCGCGGGCGGGGACCCGGCCGCCCCCGAGCGCCTCCACGACCATGGTGTGGGCGGTGCCGTGGCCGATGGTGGTGTCGCCCGCCACCGCCTCCATCCTTTTCCTGGTGGCGGCGGTGAGCGGCCCCTGCACCAGGCGCTCGACGGCGCGGTGCTGGTACCCCAGCGAGACCTCCAGGTGGAGGACCTCCTCCCCGAAGCACTGGAACCGGAAGTGTCCCGGCTCGATGATGCCGGCATGGACGGGGCCCACCGCCACTTCGTGGATCTCCGCCCCCTCGACCCGGTAGAACTCCATCAGGCCGATCTTGTGGGCCGCCTTGGCCGGGGTCCTGGCGGGAGCCCCGGGGGGGGAGGCGAGCGGCGGCGCGAAACGGACCGGCTTGAACCAGGGGTGATCCTCGATGACGAGGCCGAACTGCTCGGCGATCTCCCGCTCGAAGAGGTGGAGCTGCGGCGCGTACGGGGTAAGGGTCGGGATCTCCCGGGCGGTCGCCAGGGCGCTCATCACCCCGAGGACACCCTCCATCTTGTTGGAGAGAATCGCGTAGAGCCGGACCGCGCCCCCCTCGGCGGCGCCGAAGTAGGTGACCACCCGCCAGCCGTCCTCGATCCCCCCCAAAAGCTCCTGCTGGAAGCGCTCGAGGGAGAGCTCGGGAATCTCCCGGCGGGGCACCGCCTCACCGTTTTGCAGCAATCGGTACGGTCGATTCATCGTCCACCTCCCAAGAGTCCGGCCGCCTCGGTAACAAGCGCCTGCAGCGGGGCCGGGATCCAGAGCCCGAGCACGAGGACCACCGCCATCAGCACCAGGGGGGGCAAAACGGTGGGGACGGCGTCACGGTAGGGAGTGCGCTCGATGTCCTCCGGAATCTTCCCCATCACGAGCGGCAACACGGTGGAGGCCATCCCGATGAAGATCATGGCGAGGAAGAAGAGGAAGAGCCCGCCGGTGACGTGGTTCCCCTGCCCGAAGGCGGAGGAGACGATCATGAATTCGCTCACGAAGGGGGCGAAGGGGGGGGAGCCGGTGATGGCCAGGAAGGCGGCCAGGAAAAGGGCGCCGGACCAGGGGGTCCTGGTGAGGGCGCCGCGGACGTACTGGGTGCTCTTGGAGTTGTAGGCGCGGTGGATGTTGCCGGAGGAGAGAAAGAGCACCCCTTTGGTGAGCGCGTTGTTCATCATGTGGAGAAGCGCGCCGAAGAGGGCCCCCTTCCCGAGGCCCAGGGCCACCGCGATGATCCCGACGTGCTCGACGCTCGAGTAGGCGAGCATCCTCTTGAAGTCGCTCTGGCGGGCCATGAAGACGGCGGCGAAGGCCATGGAGACGAGCCCCATGGCGAGGAGGACCTGCTGGAAGAGGAGCGCCTCGGTGGAGGCGGCGGCGATCTGGTAGACCCGCAGGAGGGCCAAGAGCGCGCAGTTCACGAGCCCCCCCGCCAAAAGCGCACCCACGAGCCCCGGCGCCTCGCCGTAGGCGTCCGGCTTCCAGGTGTGCAGCGGCGCGAGCCCCATCTTGGTCCCGAAGCCGACCAAAAGGAAGATGAAGGCGGCGTGGCGCCAGCCGGCGTGCAGGTTGGCGGCGTCGGCGATCAGCGAGCTCATCACCAGCGAGACCTCCTGGTTGGCCACGATGGTGGAGTAGGCCAGGAAGAAGATCCCCAAGAGGGCGATGGCGATCCCCACCGAGCAGATCAGGAGGTACTTCCAGGTGGCCTCGATGGAGCGGGCGTTGCGGTTGAAGTAGACCAGCGGGGCCATGGCCAGGGTGGTGGCCTCCAGGGCGATCCAGAGAAGCCCCAGGTGCTGGGAGAGGGTCACCAGGGTCATGGCCGAGAGGCAGGTCAAAAGCGCCAGGCAGAGGATCCGGTTGGGGCGGCGGTGGCGGTAGCCTAAGTAGCCGACCGCGTAGAAGGCGCAGACCGCGAAGAGGACGCTGTTGCAGAGAAGGACCAGCTTTCCGAGCGAGTCGAGGTAGATCCATCCCCCGGGGGACGGCGGCGGGGTCTGGATCACCAGCGCCACGGTCAGGGCGAGGTGCACGAGGGCGACGACGGGGAGCACGAAGGGGCGTTTCCGGTTGTCCGGGATCAGCCAGGAGATCTGGGCTCCCACCAGCGGCAGCAGAACGAGATACCAGGTGAGCACGTTAATCCTCCCGCAGTGCCGAAAGCCGCGAGGTGTCCAGGGTGGAGAACTCGCGGCTGATGTGGTTGATGACGATCCCCATGACGAAGACGCCGACCAAGAGGTCGAGAAGGGCGCCCGCCTCGACCATGACCGGCATGGCATCGGCCAACAGCAGGCCGAAGATGAAGATGCCGTTCTCCATAAGGAGGTAGCCGATGACCTGGGAGATCGCCTTGCGCCTTCCCATGAGGACCAGGAAGCCTGACATGAGGGTGGCCAGCGAGGCGGGGACGATGAGGAGTCCCGCGTGCTCGGGGGCCAGGGGGAGCTTGGCGGCGAAGATGAAGGCGAGCGAGGTGAGGAGCGCCCCCAGGACGAGCGACGGGATGTAGCCGATGAAGGGTTCGAATTCGCGCTGGATCTCGGCGCGCTTGATGGCGTTGATGATCAGGGCCGGGATCACGGCACCCTTGACCGCCATGATGCTCACCACGATGAGGGCCAGGTGCCAGGAGAAGGGGTGCACCAGGGCGGGGAGGACCCCGAGGAGCACCCCCTGCAGGGCGACCGCCCGCACCGAGAAGGCGAGGCGGCTCGTGCCGAGCACGGCGAAGTTGATCAGGAGACAGAGGACGAGGAGCTGGTCGGCCAGGGAACTCATGACATCACCTCACAACCAGGACCAGCGAGAAGGCGGTCAGGATCATGGCCGCCACCAGAAGCTGGGGAACGCGGATCAGTTTCAGACGGGCCATCACCGACTCTACCACCCCGACCCCGACCGCCAGCGCCAGCATGGAGAGGGCGAAGATCAGCCAGTCGAGGTAGGGATCCCCCCCGGAGAAGGGGATGGCGATGTTGGCGAAGAGCGCTCCCATCAGGTAGAGCTTCAAGGAGGCGCCGTAGAGGATGCAGCCGAAGTAGGGACCCGAGTGGTCGAGCACCATCACCTCGTGGATCATGGTGAGCTCGAGGTGGGTGTTGGGGTCGTCGAAGGGGATGCGGGAGTTCTCGGCCAAAAGGACCACGAAGAGGCCGAAGAGCATCAAAAGGAGCGAGGCGCCGGTCCCGGTCCAGACCGGGAGGGTGACGCTCTGGAGCATCGGGGTGAGGCTCATGGTGCCGGAGAGCCTGGTCAGGGTGATCAGGGCGAAGAAGACGGTCGGCTCGGCGAGGCAGGAGAAGGTGACCTCGCGGGCGGCCCCCATCCCCTCGAAGCTGGAGCCGGTGTCCAGCGCGGCGGCGGTGGTGAAGAAGCGCCCCAGGGCGAAGAGGTAGGCGAAGAGGATCATGTCCCCCTCGAAGGCGACCGGGGCGGGGTGCTTGCCGAGCGGGATCAGCAGGGCGGCGAAAAGGGTAGCGGCCAGGGTCACCACCGGGCCGGCCTTGAAGACCCAGCTGGTGGTGTCGCTGATCACGACCCCCTTCCTCATCAGCCTGCCGAGGTCGTAGTAGGGTTGCAGAACCGGTGCCCCTACCCTTCCCGCGAAGAGTGCCTTGGTCTTGGCGATGACCCCGATGAGAAGCGGCGGCATCGCGAGGACCAGTACCATGTGCACGATGGTATCGATCATGTCACGTCTCCAGACATTGGTTTTCAAAAAACACGGACTGCATAAAATCAGGTGGCCGAAGGCCTATCTATTTTATTTATACCCTCGCCCCCCTTGGGGGAGAGGGATCCATCACCCTACCTGACCGACAGCAAAAGCACGAACAATGTGGCGAAGATGTACAGCATGTAGATCTGCACCTCTCCGTGCTGAAGCCTTCTCATGAAGGCGGAGAGCGTCGCCGCACCCCGCAGGGCGGGCATGGCCACCCTGCCGAGCAGGGTCTCCTCCGGCTGGTAGCGGAAGCGGGCCTCGGCCGGGGCCACCCCGGCCACCGTGTCGCGGCTGGTCCGGCTCCTGACGAGCGGGGTGGCGAGCGATCCCATCAGCTGGCCAAACGAGCTCGCGGTGTACTGCATCCGGGGAGCGGGAGCGAGATAGCCGCATCCCCAGGTGGGGCCGGTAGCCCGCGGGGAGGCGGACGCCCTCCGCTTCAGGACGAGAAAGATCGCCCCCGCCAGTAGCGGCAGCGCCGCACCGGCGGCGGTGAGGGCGATGGGGCGCACGGGGACGGCATAGCTCTCCGGGGCCCCCAGGGCCAGGGAGGCTACCACCGGGTTCACCAGCGAAAGGAAGAGCTGGGGGAAGATCCCCCCCGCGAGGCTCAGTCCCGCCAGCACTCCCATGGGAACGAGCATGGTGGCGGGAGACTCGTGGGAATGGGCCGCCCCCTCGCTTCGGGGAGCCCCCAGGAAGGTGATCCCGAAGAGCTTCACCAGGGAGATGACGGCGACCCCGCCGACCAGGGCCAGCACCGGGGCCCCCAGGGCCAGCAGCGGCTGGCTCGAGCTCGCCTCGCCGAAGAAGCCGAGGTAGAGGAGGAATTCGCTGGCGAAGCCGTTGAAGGGGGGAAGCCCGCAGATGGCGACGGCACCCGCCAGGGAAAGGAGGGTGCTCCAGGGCATGCGGGAGGAGAGTCCCCCCATGCGGTCCATCTCCCGGGTGCCGGTGGCGTGCATGACGCTACCCGCGCCGAAGAAGAGGAGCGGCTTGAAGAGGCCGTGGTTGAGGATGTGAAAGAGAGCGCCGGCCATGCCAAGGTAGGCGAGCCGCTGGCTGCCGGTGGCCTCCCCGTAGAGGGCGGCCCCGATGCCGGCGGCGATGAGCCCCAGGTTTTCGATGGAGCTGTAGGCGAGCAGGCGCTTGATGTCTTTTTGGGCCGAGGCGATGCAGATCCCCATCAGCGCCGAGACGAGACCGGCCACCAGCAGGAGCTCACCCCACCAAAGCGGGCGCTCCGGGAAGAAGGTGATCACCCGCAGGATGCCGTAGATCCCCATCTTGAGCATGACGCCGGAGAGGATGGCCGAGACGTGGCTGGGGGCGTTGGCGTGGGCGGAGGGGAGCCAGATGTGGAGCGGCATGATGCCGGCCTTGGAGCCGAAGCCGGCCAGGGCGGCGAAGAAGAGGACGGCGGCGAGCGAGCTGCTCACGTGGAGGGTGCCCGCGGCCGGGAAGAGGAAGCTTCCGGTGGCCCCCGCCAGCAGGGAGAAGAGGACCAGGAGCGAGGCGGCCCCCAGGTGGCTCGCCACCAGGTAGACGAGCCCCGCCTTCCCCACCTCGGGATCGGCGTGCTCGGCGCTCAAAAGGAAGTAGCCGGAAAGCGCCATGACCTCCCACGACATCACGAAGAGTGCGCCGTTTCGGGAGACCACCACCATGGCCATGGCGGCGGCTAAGAGCCCGTAGAAGAAGGTAATGGGAGGTTCGCTGGCTGGTTTCGAGGAGGCGGGCCAGTAACCGCAGGCGTAGAGGGAGCCGGCGGCAAAGACCAGGAAGATCGGAATCAGGAAGAGCAGTGTGAGGGGATCGAGGGCAAGCTCACAGGAGCCAAAAGGGAGATTCCACTCGAGGAGGTAGCGGGCCTTTAGACCCGCGGTCAGCATGTACGTTATGGCGGGAAGCGCCATCAGCGAGGCGAGCAGCGCGCCGGCGGTGGCCACCCGTTGCCCCAAGGATCCATGTCTTAACAATAGTCCCGGGACTCCGGAGAGAGCCGTCACCGCAATCGCGCCCAATACCCATAGGGCAGGCTCTCGCATCATGTCATGAAACATTGCAATCAGCCTTTCGACCGTGACCGGGGGTACCGGTCACTCCAGTAGTGTAAAGATCACCCCTCGCCGCCGCTTACGCGGTCACCGGGGGATTGGGATTCTTAGGGACAGCGGGTTACTTCTTCTTGAGAGTCGGGTCGGTCGCCTGCTGGAGGTGCGAGTGGGTGCGACGCTCCGGGATCTCCCGCCGCTTGGTTTCTTCGATCGCCTTGGCGTAGGCGTCCGGCAACTGGTCGATGGCGGTCACGCACATCCCGAGGTTGCTCAGCTTGCCGTCGGCCAGGCCGTAGATCCAGCTGTGTACCGCAACCTCCTGGCCCCGCGCCCAGGCATCCTGAACCACGGTGGTCTGGCAGACGTTGACCACCTGCTCCACCACGTTGAGCTCGCAGAGGCGGTCGCACCGGGTGTCGTCGTCCGGGAGGGAGGCGAGGTAGGCCTCGTGCTTCACCCGCACGTCCTGCAGGTGGCGGATCCAGTTGTCGATCAGGCCAAGCCGCATGCTCTTCAGCGCCGCGTACACGCCGCCGCAGCCGTAGTGCCCGCAGACGATCAGGTGCTTCACCTTGAGGATGTCCACCGCGTACTGCATGACGGCCAGGCAGTTGAGGTCGGTGTGCACCACCAGGTTGGCCACGTTGCGGTGGACGAAGAGCTCACCCGGCAACAGGCCGACGATCTCGTTGGCAGGAACACGGCTGTCGGAGCATCCGATCCAGAGGTACTCGGGGGCCTGCTGCTCGGAAAGTTTGAGGAAGAACTCCGGGTCCTCGGCCTGTATCTGCTGGGTCCAGGCCCGGTTGTTTTCGAAAAGTCGAGTTACTCCAGGCATATCCACCTATATCCGTTATCGAAGAAGCGGCCGGCGCCCCCGCTGGTTGCTCGGGGTTCCTCTCCGCAGTCTTGAGTCAGTTTGCCGCCAACATACCGTAATTGGCTGATATCAAACGGCATACGGCCGTCGAATCACCACAAACTACTCCGCGAACAGTCATTTGTCAAAAACAAAGAACAAAAAAATTGTGTTTTACATTCCTTGGCGGATGGCAACCGAACGCGTGCCACCGCGAAGAGGCGTGGTAAAATTGAGGGGCCGGCAGGGGCGACAAGAGATTTTTTCCGATGGCTCTGCGGCGATGCGGCATGGCAGTAAGGAGGAAAAAGAAGTGATGTGATGCGATAGAGTTGGGAGGGCCATACACAACGAGGTGTGAAATGCTGGAAGACGCAATCCTGATCGTTATCATTATTGCGAATATTTCTCTGGTTTTCACCCTGTTACGGCTCAGCATCAAGCACAGGGAGCTCTTGACCCGGCTAAGGTTCGGGCGCAGCGTCTACGGGTTCGTCGACACCCTGGCCAGACTCATGGAATTCATCCTCAAGAGACAGTTCGTCACCCTGAGTGATCCATTCCTCTCACTCGGGTGTGTCGCATTCATAGTCTCCTTCCTCGTTTCCATTCCCCTCATGTTGCTCGCCATCGTTTTCCACCGGTAACGGCGGTCCGGAAGCCGCCGGCGGGGAGTTCGCCCGCCGATCGAGGATCGACAAACGGTGGATCGTCCGCAGGCCCCGCGCCGTTTGGGGCCGTTTACGTGCGGGTAAACAAACGCCTGGAGCATAGTCGCCCTGCACCCCGTTGTCAAAAAAAGTTTTCTAAGCATTTTTCAATTCAATAAAACACCGGTACACCCGACAAAGACCGTGTTTTGCCTTACTTTAAGGTTGTCACCTGCCGCTTGGTATGTTAAAAATGTTAACAGCGTTATATTTTGCACCGAGAGCAGACAACCGTCCGGCCGTTTTGGGTAAACAGCGCCTACCGCATGCTGCGGAACAAAGGAGGAGAGAGCTGTGAAGAACCATGTTTGGCGACCCCTGTACGTAGTGCTCTTGGTCATCGCCGCGGTGTTGGTGACGAGAAAGATCCTGGTGCCGGCGGACTTCGGCATCGGGAGCCGCGGCTACATGTACGGCTGGCACCGACCCAGCAACGAACAGGAATGGAAGGAGGTGAGCGTAAAGTACCGCACCGCCGAGTACTGCAAGCAGTGCCATCCCGAGAAGTACGCCGAGATCAAGCAATCCCCCCATGCCAACATCAACTGCGAGAACTGCCACGGCCCTGCCCTCAACCACCCCGACGATCCGAAGGTCTTGACCGTCGACCGCCGGCGCGAGCTCTGCGCCCGCTGCCACTTCCGCCTGGAATATCCCACCAGCGGACGCGGGAAGATCCGGGGGATCAACATCAAGACCCACCACCCCGAGCTGGAATGCGTGACCTGCCACTGGCCGCACGACCCGAGAAAGGAGGGGCATAAGAAATGATTTCCCGTCGATCCTTTTGCAAGAAAACCCTGTTGATCGCCGGCGGCCTGGCCATCCCCTTCTCCGCCCTCGAGCTCTTCGATCCCAAGCGCCTGGAGGCCGAGAAGAACGACGGCAAGAAGGTGCGCTGGGTCTTCCTGGTGGACACCAACAAGTGCGTCGGCTGCGGCTTCTGCGTGAAGGCGTGCAAGACGGAGAACGAGGTCCCCTACGACGCCAACGTGACCCGGACCTGGGTCGAGCGCTACGTGGTGACCAAGGACGGCAAGACCCACATCGACTCCCCCAAGGGGGCGCGCGACGGCTTCGAGACCACCGCCATCGACATCGGGGAAGGTAAGTTCGAAGAGATCAGGAACGAGGAGATCGACAAGGCCTTCTTCGTGCCGAAACTCTGCAACCAGTGCGACAACCCGCCCTGCGTCCAGGTCTGCCCGGTGGGGGCCACCTACCAGACCGAGGACGGGGTGGTGCTGGTGGACAGGAAGTGGTGCATCGGCTGCGGCTACTGCGTGATGGGATGCCCCTACGGCGTCCGCTTCTTCCACCCGGTCTACCACGTGGCGGAGAAGTGCAACTTCTGCTACCACCGGATAGCCAAGGGGATGAAGACCGCCTGCGTGGACGCCTGCGCCTTCGGGGCCCGCCGGATCGGCAACATCAAGGACCCCGACGACCCGGTGACCAAGATCATCATGACCGAACGGGTCAACGTGCTGAAGGAAGAGTACGGGACCAAGCCCCAAGTCTTCTACCTGGGGCTCACCAAGGAGGTGAGATAGCCATGGTGCACGGAGAAGCCTGGACCCTCAAGGAGTTTTTCGTCTATCCCAACGAGTACATCTACTGGACGATCCAGATCGTGATGTACCCGTTCATGACCGGTCTGGTGGCCGGTGCCTTCGTCCTCTCCTCGCTCTACCACGTCTTCGGCGTGAAAGCGCTCAAGGGGATCGCCCGTTTCTCGCTGGTCTTCTCGTTCGCGCTCTTGCCGGTGGCCATGCTCCCCTTGATGCTCCACCTGCAGCAGCCCCAGCGCGGCATCGAGGTCATGATGACGCCGCACTTCACCTCGGCCATCGCCGCCTTCGGCATCGTCTTTTCCACCTACGGGATGATCGTCGCCTCCGAGCTCTGGTTCGTCTACCGCAAGCACTTCGTGGAGACCGTGGAGGAGATCCGCCAACTACCGGCCGGCGACCGCTCGCCGCTCACGCAGCTGCGCTACTATTTCTTCTCCGCCCTCACCCTGGGCGCCCAGGACATCAGCCACGAGGCCTTAGAGGCGGACGAGCGGGCGGTGAAAAAGCTCGCCGCCTCCGGCATCCCGGTCGCCTGCTTCCTGCACGGCTACGCGGGCTTCATCTTCGGCTCCGTCAAGGCCAACGCGCTCTGGATGACCCCGCTCATGCCGGTCATCTTCATCTGCTCGGCGGTGGTCTCGGGGGTGGCGCTCTGCATGCTCACCTACATCCTCACCATGGAGATCAGGAAGGTGCTCGCCAGGAGAAAGGCGCAGCAGTACCCGGAGCTCCCGTCGCACCAGGACCTCAAGAGCGCCGAGGCGCACGTGGTGACCATGACCGCCAAGTACCTCTTGATGTTCATGGTGGCGGCCATCACCCTGGAGCTCCTCGACCTCATCTTCCGCGGCTACACGGCGGTCAAGTCCTGGGACATCCTCAGGAGCGTCATCTACGAGCGGGACTTCGTCAACATCTTCGTGATCCAGTACGGCCTGGGGAACCTCCTCCCCTTCGTGCTCTTCCTGATCCCCGGCCTTACCGTCCGGCGCGCCGCCATCGGCAGCGTGCTGGTGCTCTTAGGCGTCTTCATGATGCGGTGGAACGTCGTCATCGGCGGCCAGGCCTTCTCCTCTTCGCTCTCCGGCTTCATGCACTACCAACTCCCGATCTGGCCCCACACCTTCGAGGAGGCCAAGGAGGGGCTCTTCGGCGCGCTGGTGGTCGCCGTGGTCCCGTTCTGCATCTTCTATGTCCTCAACAAGGTCATGCCGGTCTTCAAGGAGACCCATTGACGGCATGACGACACCTGATCGGCAAATCGCGCTCCACCTCCTTCAAGGGGGAGGACAACTGCAGGATACGGGTTCTTCGCCGACCTCCTAACCCCATCCTCACCCCCCTCCCCTTGACGGGGAGGGAGAGTTGACACGAGTTGGTGATAAATGGCCCGGGGGAGGATCCCCTCCCCCGGGTTGGTGACGGTCTTCCAGCGAGGGTCCCGCGAAGGGACGGGGGGGAGCCATGACGGTCGGGGAAGCGGATCACGGTGGTCGGGTCGACCAGGTCAACGAAGAGCTGAAGGCATTGAAGGCAAGGCTCGCGCAGCTCGAGTCGTCGATGGCGGGAACCGGACCGCCCGCGGCGGCCGAGCCGGCGCCCGAGCCGGAAGCGAAGAACATTCTCCTCGAGGAGCCGGAGGAGATCTCCGAGGAAATCCTCAACTGGGCCGAGCGGACCCACCTCCTGACACGGCTCTCCACCCTCTGTTTCCTGCTGGTGGTGGCGCTCATCCTCCGCACCCTCACCGACAACAACCTCATCAACACCCTGCTCGGGTCGGGGATCGGCATGACCTACGCCGCGCTCCTCATGATCTGGGGCGGCTACGGGTACGAGAAAAAGAGCGCCCTCGCCCCCGTATTTGCCTGCTGCGGCGCCGCCCTCATGAGCACCATCGTGGTGGAGACCCACGCCCGCTTCGCCTCGCTGCCGCTTATCCCCGCCTACCTGACCCTGATCTGCACCGGCGGGGGGATGACCTTCGTGAGCTACCGCCACCGGGCCTTTCTCCCCATCTCGGTGGGGACCCTCGGCATGTGCCTGGCGGGGGCCGCCATCGACTACCCGCACCCCTTCTTCCCGTACCTCGCCATGATCCTCTTCGCCGCCAACATCCTCGGCTACTTCGCCGCCAGGCTGAAGAGCTGCTCGTGGCTGCGATGGATCGTGCTGGCGGTCACCATCGCCATGCTGCAGCTTTGGGCGGTGAGACTGGGGATCGCCGTCGGGGGGCACGAGACCCCGGCGCCGGAGCTCGCCCCCGCCTGGTTCCTCCCCACCCTTTCCGTCTTCTGTCTCCTCTTCCTCTCGCTCGCCTGGGCGGGGATACTGAGATCGAGCGGTGAACGGATCTCCCGTTTCGACTTCGCCCTTCCCACCGTCAACGTCGTCTGGGGATTTCTGGCCGCCTATTACGTGGTGAAAGCCTCGGGGGGAAGCCTGATGCTCTTGGGAACCATCGGGCTCCTGATCGCCGGCGGGCACCTGTGGGTCACCTTCTGGCTGACCGAACGGAAGGTCGAGGGGGCTCCGGGAACCAACTCCTTCGCCTTCGCCGGAGCGGCGCTGGCGGCGGTGGCCCTCCCGGCCCTGCTCGGGAAGTTCCTCATCGCCCTCCCGGCGTTGGCGGTGGTTTCGGTCTTCATGAGCTTTCTTTCCAGGGAGTGGAAGAACGGCGGCATCCGGGTGACCTCCTACGTGGTGCAGATCTACGCATCGATGGCCCTGGCGGTGGTGATGCTGATGAACCCGCGGTCGGCCTCCGACGTGGTGGCGACCATCCCGGCGGGACTGCTGACCCTCATCACCCTCTACCAGTACCAGTGGTGCCGGCGCTACCCGCCTCCCTCGCCGTCGGTCTTCTCACGCTACGACCGGCTCGACCGCAGCGCGGTGCTCCTCCTGCTGGCGGCGCTTTTGAACGGCTTCTTCATGGTCAAGGTCGCCGTGTGGCAGGTGATGTCCCTTTCCATGCCGGCCAAGGAAGTCATGAACGCCCTTCGCTGCGCGACATCGGTGGCCATCAACGGCTCGGCGGCGGCGATCATGGCGCTCGCCTATTTCAGGTCCAACAAGGAGTGGAGAAACGTGGCCATCCTGGTCACGCTGATCGGCGGGGTGAAGGTCTTCGTGCACGACCTCCTGGGCGCCCACGGCGTCCCGCTGGTGGCGAGTGTGTTCTCCTTCGGGCTGGCCGCGGCGATCGAGTCGCTGGCGCTGGGGAAATGGAAGAAGGGTGGCGAGGAGCGGGAGACGCCGTCGACCCCGCAGGAGTGAACGGCTCCATCGCCATCGAAATTTGACCGCTCGCCGCCCGGACCAGGCGCGAGAGTGGTCGTCTACCCCTTGAGGAAGGGAAGCTTCTCCCCCCTCAAGGGGTTTTTTTCTGCTCTGTACTGTAAGTATCCCCTCTCCGCTAAAAGGGCGAGGGTATGGAGATAGGAGCCTTCGGCCCCCTAATGGGGCGAGGGGAAATTCGCGAAAGAGGGGATTGCCGTTTACCGGGTGGTGAGGGCCATCAGCACGACGAGGGTGATGAAGGTGTAGAAGATGTAGAGGTTCAGCTTGCCGTGCTGCAGATGGCGGACGGGAGCGCTCTTTCGGTAGAGATACTCGAGCCCGGGGAGATAGGCCTGCTCGAGCACCGTCTCGGGGACGTGGCTCTCGAAATGCCCCGTGCAGGGAAAGGGGCCATCCGGCTCGCGCCGATGTTCCTCGGGACGCAGCAGAAGTCTGAACATCCGCACCAGCATGGCGGCGAAGGAGGAGGAGCTGTACTGCATGCGCGGGGTGGGGGCGAGATATCCGCACCCCCAGGTAACCGAGCGCTCCCGCGGCAAGGTACTTCCCCGCATCCTGAAGAGGAGGGCGATGAGCATGGTGACGGCCAGGAGCCCGACGGCAAGGGCTGAGATCCATCCAAACGGCACCAGGTCCCCCAGCGGCTGATGGGGCGGCTGGCTTCCGAGGTAGCTCGCCAGGGCGCCGTCCAGGGGACGGATGGCGATGAAGGGGAAGAGACCGATGGCGACGCAGCATCCCGCCAGAAGCCCCATGGACCAGAGCATGGAGGAGGGCGCCTCGTGCGCCGCGGCGTGGGGGGCGGAGCGCGGGGCGCCGAGGAAGACGACGCCGAAGACCTTGACGAAGCAGGCGACGGCCAGCCCCCCGATCAGGGCCAGCACGGGAGCGGCCAGGGCGGAGAGCACCCCGTCCAGCCCGTCGGAGCTCCGGATGGCCGAGAAGGAGGCGAGGTAGACGAGGAGCTCGCTGACGAAGCCGTTGAGCGGCGGGAGGCCGCAGATGGCGACCGCGCCGACGAGGAAGTAAAGGGCGCTCTTCGGGAGCCGGCGGGCCACCCCTCCCATCAGGTCGATCTCACGGGTGCCGGTGGCGTGGATGACCGCGCCGGCGGAGAGAAAGAGCAGCGACTTGAAGAGGGCGTGGTTGACCACGTGCAGGAGCGCCCCCGCCAGCCCGAGCACGACCAGCACCGGGACTCCCATGCTCTGCCCCAAAAGCGCCAGGCCGACCCCCAAAAGGATGATCCCGATGTTCTCGATGCTGTGGTAGGCCAAAAGCCGCTTCAGGTCGTGCTGCCCGATGGCGAAGGCGACCCCGACCACCCCCGAGACCGCGCCGACCACCAGGATGGTCACCCCCCACCAGGCCGGGGGATCGGCAAAGAAGGAGAGGGTCCGGATGAGCCCGTAGATCCCGGTCTTCAGGACGATGCCGGAGAGGATGGCCGAGATGTGGCTCGGGGCGTTGGCGTGGGCCGAGGGGAGCCAGACATGGAGCGGCATGGCGCCCGCCTTGAGCCCGAAGCCTAGGAGGGCGGTGAGGAAGATGGCGGCGGCCAGCAGGCTGTGCCCCGGGAGGCTTCCGGCGGCCGGGAAGAGAAAGTCGCCGGTGGCCCGGTTGAAGAGCGAGAACATGGCGAAAAGGGCGAGCGTCCCGATGTGGGTGGTGATGAGATAGAGGGTCCCCGCCTCGCGCACCGCGGCCTTTTCGTCATCGGTGACGAGGGCGAAGTAGGCGGAGAGCGCCATCACTTCCCAGGCGGCGAGGAAGAGGGCGCCGTTACGGACCAGGAACAAGGTGGTGAGGGAGGCGGCAAGGGTGCCGGTGAAAAAGGCGAGCCGCCCCGCGTTTCTCGGGTGCTCCGAGACCGGGCGGTAGCCGGTGCCGTAGAGCGCGCTGGCGCCGGTGACCAGGAAAACCGGGAGCAGGAAGAGCGCCGACAGCGGATCGGCCGCCACCCGGGCGGTGCCGAAAGGGAGCCCCCAGGGGAGGGAGATCTCGAAGGAGGCGGCGGAAATGAGCACCAGGAGAGCGCCCGCGACTCCGGCCAGCGCCCCCGCCATGAGGAGAACGGTGGAGATCCACTGGGAAATTCGGGAGCCGCGATCGATGAGCAGCGGTATGCCGGAGACCGCCTGCAGGGCGGCGGCGAGCGAGAACAGCAGTAACGTGATCATCGACTCGCCGGACAGCTGCATGGCTAGCTCCTCAGTCCCTTCTCGAAGCGCCGGGCGGCCTCCAGGATCGACGGAGGATCGCAGGCGTTGAGGGTGGCTCGGAATTGCGGGTCGTGGAGCGCGTAGGCCAGCCGGGAGAGGAGGTGCAGGTGGATCCTCACGGTCGGGCTGGTCAGCAGGAAAAGGATCCGTACCGGCTCCCCGTCGAGCGCGCCGAAATCGATGGGGTGATCCAGGAAGCAGAGGGTAATGGCCGGCTGGGGGCGGTTTTGCAGGAGGATGGGGTTGCGGACGTGCGGTATGGCGATGCCGTCCCCCACCGCGGTGGTCCCCATCGCTTCCCGGGCCAAGAGGACCTGGAGCAGGTAGTCGGGATCCATCTGGGAGGGGAGCTTAAATAGCGAGACCACGTTCTTGAGAACGGTGTACTTGTCGTCACCCGCCACGCCGCAGTGGACCCCACCGGCCTCGAGCGCCTCCACCAGGGTCGGGAGCTTGAGGTCGTTTTCGGCGGCGGCGAAGAGCTCGGAGGGGACGGTCACGCCGTGTTCGGTCGCCCACTCGAGGAGATCGACGCGGTTGATGCGGTAGGTCCCCCGCACCATGGTGGCCGGCAGTTTCTCCTTTTTGATCCACTTGACGACGACGCTCTCGTCCTTTTTGAGCAGCGCGGCCACCTCGGAAGCTTTCATGAGCATGGTAGGACTCCGGATCTAAAGGCTTAGAGCCTTATAACACCAACGAGTAAAGGAAATCAAGGCATTAGGTGAGGGGTGCACGAATCCTCTCCCCCCTCACCTCCGCCCCCTGTATATATATAATCCCTCGCCCCCTTTGGGGGAGAGGGTGGCCGAAGGCCGGGTGAGGGAAGATTTTGAAACGTCCCTCTCCGCCAGCGGCGAGGGGTCAAATTCAAAAAGCCCCCGGCTTTTCGGCCGGGGGCTTTTTGTGCTGCGTGATGGGCAGGGAGAACCCTACTCTTTCTTGTCGTGGTGCTCGCCGCCCGGGACGTCCTGGCCGCCGGCGGAGTGGCACTCGCTGCAGTTGGTCTTCATGATCTCGTCGCCGATGTCGACCGGGTGGACGAAGGACTTGACCTGGGTACCGGCCGGGATGTTCTCCTGCTTCTGGCCGAGCACCTTGTGGCAGAGGTCGCAGTTCTTGGAGATCACCCGCCCGTCGGCGGACTTGTGCTTGCCGTCGTGGCAGCGGAAGCAACCCGGGGTGTAGAAGTGACCGATGTAGTTCGGGTAGGTGTTCCAGTTGATGTGCATGTTGGGGAAGAAGTTACGATCGTAGATGTCGGTGACCACTTCCACGGCCTGCTTGATCTGGGCGGCCTTGGCCTGGGCCACTGCCGGGTAGTTCTGGCTGTAGTAGGCCGGGATCTCCTTGGCGATGGTAGCCTTGGCGGACTCCTTGTCCTTGTACGGCCTGGTCAGCACTTCTACGGCGACTTTCTTGAAGTACGGCAGCGAGGAGTCGATCCGCTTGTGGACGAAGCTGTCGTCGATCTCGACGCCCGGGGCGCGGTAGATGTGGGCCGGACGGTTGTGGCAGTCGAGGCAGTCCATCTGGCGCTTCTCGGCCTTCTCGATCTCCGCCTTGGAGAGGGCCTTCTCGGTGTCCAAGTACTCGGTGATCTTCCCGTCCTTCTCTTTGACGGAGATGTACGGGATGTTCAGGCGCCTGCGGTCGGTGGCGATGTAGTTGACCTCGGTGCCGATATGCCAGTGGATACCCTTGGCGTTCGGGGTGTTGGGGTCGCCGCCGATGTTGATGAGCAGGTCGACCTCACGCGGGGTGTTCTGCTCGTTGGGTGCGAAGTGGTAGAACACCTTCTGGCGACCGAAGTAGAACTTCTCCGGCCAGTGGCACTCTTCGCAGGTATCCCGGGCCGGACGGAGGTTCTCGATCGGGGTGGCGATGGTGGCCGGGTAGGTGTGGAAGAGGACCGCGTAGAGCTGCCTCATGCCGGAGATCTTGGCCTTGACGTACCAGGCGGCACCGGGGCCGACGTGGCACTCGACGCACTTGACCTTGGCGTGCGGGGAGTTGGACCAGGCGGTGTGCTCCGGACCCATGACCTGGTGGCAGAGCTCGCCGCAGAAGGTGGTCGACTCGGTGAACTCGAACCCTTTGAGGGAGGCGACCGAGACAATCAGCACGAAGCCGATGGAGGCGACGATGAAGAAGATGAAGACGTGCCGCTTGTGCGGCTCGTTGAAGTCAACCCGCGGATAAGGAGGGATGGTGTGGCCGTCCTTGTCGAACCGGCGACGCTTTTCCCTGACCAGGAAGGCGCCCAGCGGAACCAGGACCAGACCCGCGATGAGCATCCCGGGGAACAGGAAGTAGGTCATCAGGCCGAGGTAAGGCTTTTCGATACCGGTGATCGCCTCGTACGACAGGAAGCCGATGTCCAGACCGGCAGCAGTCACCGCGAGGACCATACCGGCGAGACTGATCAAGTTCCACGCGTAGCCGGCATACTTTCTTATTGCCATTCCGTTTTCTCCTCCAATTTCCGTGTGTGGTCGAGCGAAAAATCGTGCAACTCTACTATCCGGTAACCGCAATGTCAAAAAAAAGTAAATTAATAGGCCGAAGCCAACTATATAAAGCTAATTTAAAAAAATTAAACAGTAAATCGGACACCTACACGGCGGTACATATGATTTATTGAATATTTAAGAACGGTGTTACAACTTTAATGAATCGATCCCGAAGCCGCCGGGACGAGTCACCCACCGTGAGGTTTAACGAGAAGAGGCCAATGGGCCGGGGCTGAACGCCCCACCCCAGCGGGGCTATTGGTAGCCGAATTCCTTCAGCATGCGGGTATTGTCGCTCCACTCCGGGCTCACCCGGACGAAGAGCTCCAGGAAGACCTTGGTGTCGAGGAGCTGCTCGATCTCCTGGCGGGCCTGGGTCCCGATCCGCTTCAGCATGTCGCCCCGCCTCCCGATGATGATCCCCTTCTGGGAATCGCGTTCGACGTTGATGGTCGCCGAGATGGCTACCGTCCCGTTTTCCCGCTCCTTGAAGCTGTCCACCACCACCGCCACCGAATAGGGGACCTCGTCGTGGGTGAGACGGAAGATCTTCTCACGGATGATCTCGGCCACCACGAAGCGCTCCGGGACGTCGGTCAGGATGTCCTCGGGGAAATAGCAGGGCCCCTCCGGAAGAAGACCATGGACGAGCTGCACCAGCTGATCGACGCCGTCACCGCTCATGGCGGAAATGGGGATGATCTCCTTGAACGGGAAGCACTCGCCGTAGCAGAGCATCCTTTCCAGGAGGTCCCCCTTGGGGATCAGGTCGATCTTGTTCAGCACCAGGATGACCGGGACGGTGACTCCGGAGAGGACCTCCTTGATCATGCCGGCCTCCTTGGCGGGATCGGCGCCCCCGTCAACCAGGAAGAGGATCAGGTCCACCCCTTCGACGGCGGAGAGGGCCTCCTCCACCATGAACTTGTTGAGGCGGCTCTTGGCGCGATGGATGCCCGGGGTGTCGATGAAGACGATCTGTCCGCCGGGAACGTTGTGGATCCCCTGGATGCGGTTCCTGGTAGTCTGGGGTTTGTCCGAGGTGATGACGATTTTCTCGCCGAGGATCCTGTTCAGCAGGGTGGATTTGCCAACGTTCGGGCGTCCCACGATGGACACGAACCCTGAACGGAATGTTTCTTCAGCCATGAAAGCCTCCAGTATCGATAACGGATCGCTGGTAAATCCCGTTCTCTATAGAAATCAAAACATTACCCAAGTATACACGGTTGCGGCGACGCTTCACCTCCCGTCGCCGTTCTCCTATTTCTTCCGAGGTGCCCGAAGGGCGCATTTACTTTACCCTCGCCCCTTCAGGGGAGAGGGCGCCCGAAGGGCGGGTGAGGGCAGGGTCTTCTCATTCCACCCGCACCGTCCCCTCCTCCAGCCCAGCGGCCTCCCGGATCTTCCCCACCGTGACCCCGAAGCGCTCCGCGAGCCGCCTGACATTTCGCCTCCGCTGCCCCACCAGGTCCGAGACCCTTCCCCGCGAAACGACGAAGGAGACCGTACTTCCGGCCGGGAGCCCGGCGACCAGCTCGCAGGCGCGGTCGTACAGCAGCTCCCCCTCCACCAACTGTCCGAAGGCGGGGTGATACGGCCCCGCCAGGATCACTCCCGGCGTCTCCAGCTCCGCCGTCGGCTGCAGCCCCATCCGCACGACCGGGATGCCGGCCTCCCTGGCCGCCGCCAGCATCTTCTTGGACACCGAGACCGCCTCGTCCAGCGACAGCGGCCGGTACTTCCCCCGGTGGTAGAGGTCGGCAAGCTCGGTACCGTCGATGACCAGGGCGGGATAGATCCTGAGAAAGGAGGGGGAAAGGGCCAGCGCCCGGCGAAGCGAAGCAAGCGAGCGCTCCTCGCTGTCTCCCGGGAGCCCCGGCATGAGCTGGATCCCGACCGAGAGCCCCCCCTGGCCGAGCAGGGAAACGGCCCGCTCCACATCGGCCGCGGTGTGCCCCCGGCGGGAGCGGATGAGAACCTGGTCGTCCATCGACTGCACCCCGAGCTCCACGGTGGTCACCCCCATGGAAACGAGGAAGGAGACCGTGCCGGGATCGATGGCGTCCGGCCTGGTGGAAAGCCGCACCGACCGCACCTCGCCGCAGGCGAGAAGCGGCTGCAGGGGCTCCAGCAACCGGCGCTGGTCTGCGTGGGAAAGCGCGGTGAACGTCCCCCCGTAGAAGGCAACCTCCAGCGCCCTTCCCGGCGCAGCGCTCCGGTATTCGGCGACCCGGCCCCGCATTTGGGCGGGATCGGGAAGTACGCTCCGGGCGCCGGCGATCTTCTCCTGGTCACAGAATACACAGCGATGAGGGCATCCGAGGTGCGGGATGAAGAAGGGAACCAGGACCGGCTTCAACCTTCCCCCTTCAGCATGGTGAGCGCGGCCCGGGCGGCGGCCTGCTCGGCCTCCTTCTTGCTCCTTCCGGCCCCCTCCCCCATCCGCTGGTCGCCGAGAAAGACCTCCACGGTAAAGCGGCGGTCGTGGTCGGGACCGCTGATCTCCTTCAGGCGATAGCTCGGGAGCTCGCGCCGGACGATGCGGGCCCGCTCCTGGAGGTCGGTCTTGAAGTCGCGGCCGGAGAGGGTCTCGTGGGAATCCAGTAGCGGCAGGAAACAGCCGGTCACCACGCTGCGCGCCGCCTCGATCCCCCCGTCGAGGTAGACGGCGGCCAAGACCGCCTCGAAGGCGTCGGCCAAAAGCGAGCGCTTCTCCCGCCCTCCCCCCTTCTCCTCCCCGCGCCCAAGCCTCAAGCCGGAGCCGATGTCGAGGGCCGCCGAGATGCGTCCGAGGCTCACCTCGTCCACCAGCGCAGCCCTCATGCGGGTCAGCTCCCCTTCCCGGCAGTCGGGGAAACGGGTCAGGAGGATCTCGGAGAGGAGGAAATCGAGCACCGAGTCTCCGAAGAACTCGAGCCTCTGGTTGTCCCGCCCACCCCCCGCCTCGTTGACGTAGGTCCGGTGGGTCAGCGCCTGCTGCAAGAGGGTGCGCTCCTTGAAGCGGTAGCCGAGCTTTTCCTCGATCACCGAAAGGTTGTCGTAATCCGAATTGCCCATGAGAAATACCGCTCCCCCCGTGTTTGCGCCACTATAGCCAAAGGGCTCCGCCATGGCAATAGTCATGCGGCTTTGCGTCGATTTAAATCTTGCATTGTGCACCCCCCTCTCCTATAATTTATCGATTTTCACCGTAATCATGAGAGCGTCGACATGGCCTTTTTCATTACATTTGAAGGTGTCGAAGGATGCGGTAAGACCACCCAGCTGAAGCGCCTCAAGGAGCGGATCGAGGAGGCGGGGGAAAGGGTTACCGCCACCCGCGAACCGGGGGGAAGCCCGGTCGCCGACAAGATCCGGGCGATCCTACTGGACGCCGAGAACCGGGACATGGTCCCGCTGGCCGAACTCCTCATGTACGCTGCGGCACGCGCCCAGCACGTCCAGGAGGTGATCGCGCCGGCACTGGAGCGCGGCGACATCGTCCTTTGCGACCGCTTCACCGATGCGACCATGGCCTACCAGGGGTACGGGCGGGAGCTCGACCTGGCAACCATCGGGCAGCTGAACGAGCTCGCCACCGGCGGACTCCAGCCGCAGCTCACCGTTTTGATCGACTGCCCGGTCGAGGTCGGTCTCACCCGCGCGCTGGCCCGCATCGAGAACACCAAGGGGGCCCGCGAGGAGCGTTTCGAGCTGGAGTCGGTCCGCTTCCACGAACGGGTCCGGGACGGTTACCTGAGGCTCGCCGCCACCTATCCCGACCGCTTCGTGGTGGTCGACGGCTCCGGCAGCGTGGAGCAGACCGAGGTGGTGCTGGTCTCGGCCATCGCCTCCCGTCTCCCGGACAAGCTCCGGGCCGCTTTCGGCGGAGGCCGGGTCCGCTAGATGGCCTTCTCCGACGTCATCGGCCAGGACGCCGCCATCTCCATCCTGAAGCGCTCGATCTCCATGGGGAGGGTCTCGCATGCCTACCTCTTCTCGGGGATCGAGGGGTGCGGGAAGAGAAGGACGGCGCTCGCCTTCGTGCAGGCGGTCTTCTGCGGCAGGGAGGATGGGTGCGGTGTCTGCCCCTCCTGCAAAAAGCTCGCAGGCGGCCACCACCCCGACCTCCACATCCTGGAGCCGGAGGGGGCCTTCATCAAGATCGACCAGATCCGGGAGCTGCAGAAGGAGCTCGCCTACCGCCCCTTCGAGGCGCCCAAGAAGGTCTGCATCATCGACGGCGCCGAGAAGCTGAACCAGGCCTCGGGGAACGCGCTTTTGAAGACCCTCGAGGAGCCCCCCGGCGATGCGCTGATGATCCTCATCACGCCGGAGCGCTCGGCGGTCATGCAGACCATCCAGTCGCGCTGCCAGTCGCTGGCCTTTCAGCCTTTGCCGGTCGAGCTGGTGGAGGAGCGGCTGGTGCGGGAAGGTTTCCCGGCCGAGGCCGCGCGGGTGGCGGCGACCTTGTGCGGGGGGAGCCTCAAGCGCGCCAAGGAGATCGGCGCCGACGGGGTGCTGGAGGGAAGGGTCGCCTTCCTCAACCGGGTCCTCGCCCTCAACACCCGCGACATCCAGGCGCTCTTCCAGACCGCCGAGGAGATGGCCGCCGACAAGGAGGGGCTCCCGGGGTGCCTGGAACTGCTCCTGTCGTTTCTGCGCGACATCCTGATCTACCGCTCGACCCCCGAGGGGCTCGCCAACTCCGACCTGGAGCAACTGGTGGCCTTCGAGGCGTCGCGCAGATCGGAAGGAAGCGTGATGGAGCTGATCGAACAGCTCGTCCACTTAAGGTCGCTTCTCTCCCGCAACGTCAACGCACGGCTCGCCCTCGAGGTCTTCTTCATGCACCTCGCCGACGGGGTGCGTGGCTAGCGCCGGCCGTGTTTGCGGCCACAACCGGCTGCCAGGCGGCCGGTAAAAGCTAGCATGAGTACCATGGAGGATTTTTGGCAAAGATAGCACGGATACAATTCACCGCGGCGGGCAAGCTCTACGACTTCCTGATCGGCAAGTTCCAGGTGAAACCGGGGGACCGGGTCATCGTGGAGACCGAGCGCGGCAAAAGCATAGGCCACGTGGTGGCCGGCCCCATCGAGGTCGACGACTCGCTTTTGCCGGAAGGGACCAAGACGCTGCAGCGGATGGCCGAGGCCTCCGACTTCGCCGCCCTGGCCACCAACGCCGCCAAGGAGAAGGAGGCCCACAAGTTCTGCCTGACCCGCATCAAGGAACGCGGGATGGACATGAAGCTCGTCAAGGTGGAGTACCTCTTCGACGGGAGCAAGGCCATCTTCTACTTCACCGCCGACGGCCGGGTCGACTTCCGGGAACTGGTCAAGGACCTGGCCCACGCCTTCCACACGAGGATCGAGATGCGCCAGATCGGCGTGCGCGACGAGTCCAAGATGGTGGGAGGGATCGGGATCTGCGGCAGGGAGCTCTGCTGCTCCTCTTATCTCCGGGAATTCGAGCCGGTCTCGGTCAAGATGGCCAAGGAGCAGAACCTCGCCCTCAACCCGAGCAAGATCTCCGGCCAGTGCGGGAGGCTTCTTTGCTGCCTCTCCTACGAGTTCGAGACCTACTGCAGCCTGAGGAAGGGGCTTCCCAAGTGCGGCAAGAGGGTCCAGTGCGGCCAGGTGGACGGCGAGGTGGTCAAGGTCAACGTACTGCAGGGGACCGTCACCCTCAAAACCACCGACGACAGCATGGTCACCCTGAACGGCGACGACATCACCCCGGACCAGGTAAGCGACAAGGTGAAAAAGCCGCAGCCGGGCAAGGGCGAGGGTCAGGGGCAGGGGCAGCAGGACAAGGCCAAGGCCGCCCAGGCCGCCAAGCAGCAGCGCCGCGATCGGCGCCCGCAGGACGTCAAGGAACGCAAAAAGGAGAAACCATCATGAAACCGGCCTTCTACGTTACCACCCCCATCTACTACGTCAACGACGTCCCCCACATCGGCCACGCCTACACCACGCTGGCCGCGGACGTCCTGGCGCGCTACAAGCGGCTCATGGGTTTCGACGTCTTCTTCCTCACCGGCACCGACGAGCACGGGCAGAAGGTCGAGAAGGCGGCCACCGCCGCCGGCGAGACCCCGCTGGAGCTGGCCGACCGCGTCATGAAACGCTTCCAGTCGCTGTGGGAGAAGCTCGAGATCTCCAACACCGACTTCATCCGCACCACCCAGGAGCGCCACAAGAAGGGGGTGGCGGCCATGTTCGAGCGGGTGATGGAGAAGGGTGACATCTACTTAGGCGAGTACGAGGACTGGTACTGCACCCCGTGCGAGACCTTCTGGACCGAGACCCAGCTGATCGACTTCAAGTGCCCGGACTGCAACCGCCCGACCGAGAAGCTCAAGGAGGAGTCGTACTTCTTCAGGATGAGCAAGTACCAGGAGCAGCTCCTGGCCCACATCGAGGCGAACCCGGACTTCATCCAGCCCAAAAGCCGCCGTAACGAGATCATCTCCTTCGTGAAGGAGGGGCTTCGCGACCTGTCGATTTCCCGCACCACCTTCCAGTGGGGGATCCCGGTCCCGGGCAACGACAAGCACGTGGTCTACGTCTGGTTCGACGCGCTGACCAACTACATCACCGCCCTCGGCTACCCGAACGAAGGGGGCGACTTCGAGAAGTACTGGCCGTGCGACGTGCACCTGATCGGCAAGGACATCCTCCGCTTCCACACCGTCTACTGGCCGACCTTCCTGATGGCGGCCGGGCTCCCGGTGCCGAAGAAGGTCTTCGCCCACGGATGGTGGACCATCGAGGGGCAGAAGATGAGCAAGAGCCTGCAAAACGTGGTCGAGCCGAACATGCTGATCGAGAAGTACGGCGTGGACGCGGTCCGCTACTTCCTCTTGCGCGAGGTACCCTTCGGACTGGACGGCGACTTCTCCCACGGGGCGCTGATCGCCCGCATCAACTCGGATCTCGCCAACGACCTCGGGAACCTGTTGAACCGCTCGACCGCCATGCTCGGCAAGTACTTCGGCGGCGTGCTGCCAAAGCCGGGCGCCGAGGCCGAGGTGGATACCGCCTACCGCGAGAAGACCGTAGCCATGATCGATCAGGTGGACGGCCACTTCGAAGACCTCGCCTTCTCCAAGGCGCTGCAGTCGATCTGGGAGGTCATCTCGGCCGGCAACAAGTACATCGACGAGGTGGCTCCCTGGGCCATGGCCAAGGATCCCGCCCAGAAGGAGCGGCTGGGGACCGTCATGTACTACATGCTCGAGTCGCAGAGGATCGTCTACACCCTCCTCTCCGCCTTCATGCCGCGGACCTCCGAGAAGGGGCTCGGCTACCTCGGCATCACCGAGGCTCCCACCAAGGAATCCCTCGCCTGGGGCGGTCTCAAAGCCGGCTCCACCATCGAGAAAGCCGCTCCCCTCTTCCCGAGGATCGAAGAGAAGGCGGAATAACCGAAGTCACCCCATCACCTACCAAAGGGACGCCAGACCGGCGTCCCTTTCTTTTTAAGAAGATCTCCGCTTCTCTTTTTGCCCCCTCCCCCCTTCTCACTCATCCGTTTCGCTCCCCCTAAGCCCCTCGTCCTCCGGCAGCCCTGCCCCCCCTTCCAACCGACCTGCCAAGCCTTCCGCCAACTCCGTCCTGTTCATTAAACCAAAACAGTCAACCAAAACGGAGCCTTACAAGGCAAAAAAACAACTCCGTCACGACCCTCGTCAGAACAGTCGCGACCCTCGTCCGAACAGTCGCGGCAAGGACCCGAATTGTCCCCCCTCGCAAGGAGTGATTGCGTTAAGGTGCCGACGCAGTCGAGGGCTCCCCCTGGGCGGCTCCCCTCCCTTCCCCCCCGGACCCGCGCTGCACCCTTTGTAGAGAGCCGGCCACCCGTTTTATTCCCCCCTCACACCAACGTGGTCCGCAAGGAGGGTGAAACCTCCGAGGGTAAAGATCACTTTTCCTAACGGCTGTAACCTCGCGAAGCCACCTCGCGACAAACGTCGACGCTGCCGCAGCAAATAGCCGGGTGTTCGGGGGGGCTCGGCGGAGGTCACCACCATCGTGGCGAAGCTCCCGAGGGTTGCTACCTGCCTCCAGCCGGCTCAGGACTAGACCATGCCGTGAGCATCCCGGGAGAGAATGGTTGGGGACCCGCCCGGGGCAAACGGAATTCATCCTGAGAAACGCCGCCCCCATTTGGCTCCTTCAGGACAGACTCCGCTCTTTCCATCGACGGGAAAACGTGCTACTAAGGTGGCGGTACCCGTCAAAGATGATGAATTCCCGCATAAATCACCGCCTGCAGATCCTGATCATTTTCCTGGTCGCCCTCAGCCTCCTGTCCGCCGGGGTGCGTGTCCCGGACCTGTCACGCCCCCACCGTCCTAAAGCGACCCAACGGATAGTTGTCGAGAGCCAGCACAAAAGCATTGCAAACTGCCTGAAGCAGCAAAACGACCTTGTCTCGGTTGTGCCGACGCAGGTTGCTCCCAGCAACATTCTTTCCTACCAGATCTCCGACCTCGTACCGCCCCGGTACACGTCCCCGCCGCCTCCCCCTACCGTCGGCCGTTCGCCCCCCGCATCTAAAAGCCGGTCATAACCTCGCACTGCGCATTCACCGGTACGGCACGACCGGAGCGGTGTGATCGACATGAGGGGGCTGCCCCGGATAGCCCGCCTGGAATCATAGGCGGATCTGTGGCCATCGCCCCGTCTTCGTGCGCAGCAAAGTTGGCGCAGGCGA
Organism: Geomonas sp. Red276; assembly: GCF_054784495.1. NCBI lineage: Bacteria > Pseudomonadati > Thermodesulfobacteriota > Desulfuromonadia > Geobacterales > Geobacteraceae > Geomonas > Geomonas sp. Red276. The sequence goes on along the minus strand of NZ_BLXW01000016.1, from coordinate 59,197 downwards.
TCCTGCTTTTGGATCTTTGCGGCCGGAAACCTGTCCGGCTGTCACCGTTTTGGGGTTCGAATGAAAGTTTTAGCGATAATTGTACTGGCTACGCTGGTTACCACCGTCGACACCTGCTGTTATGCCGTCAGCTGTAACTGTAATGACTGGGTAGAAAGACACGGGTACTGTGTCGACTACGTAAAAGAACGCATTCCCACGTTTCCCTTGCCTTCCAAAGACGACATGCCCGCCCTCAAAAACACCGGCATCGCCGACATCACGGAGGGGGATGTCGCCATATTCGCCATCAAGAACTTCTGGCATGTCGCTTACGTGGAAAAGGTGCACCGCGACCCGCGGGGAGGCGCAACGGCAATAGACGTAAGCGAAATGAATTTCGGAGAGAACCCCACGTTTCCCGAGTTCAGGGCCAAGTGGCTTTCTAGCAGCAAGGAAGAATGGAACAGAGCCGTATGTTGCGGAATAACCGAAAACTACGACAGGGTAACGCGGCGTGAATGGATTCCTTTGAGCACGGTCAAGCAGGTATGGTCTCCCGACGACGTCCCGTCTGAACTCCGCCGACGCCGTCTCAGCGAAGCACTCTCCAGGATCAAAGAGGTAGTCAACCGCTTTATCGAATTCACCGAAAGAGATCTTTGACTTCCGGATTTGACGACCTGTACCTGGAACTGTCGGGGACTCGCCGACCAAAATCCTCGCGATCTGCAGATAAAACAAGAGGCCAACCCAGCCGGGGGGGTGGGAAGGCCTCTAGGTAAGATCGTCGAATCCGCTAGTTTACCTGCGAAGCCCCGCCCCACTGACAGAGGGGGGGCTTCTTAAACGTGGGAGTAATCCATCTCATCGAGATCTTCGATCAGCCCCGGCCCCGCGGGAATCCATCCCAGTCTTTGCCGGGTCAACCCGCTGGAGGCCATAAGGTCGTGGCTCGCGAACAGGTTCAGCCATCCGAAATGGGCTTGGGCGCCTTCCCCAGACAGGGAAACTACCGGTACCTGCAAACCTCGACCGATGGCTTCGGCGACCTCCCGCATCCGTACACCTTCCTCGCCCACCGCGTGATACCTGGCACCCGGCTGATGCTTCTCCAGCGCCAACCGGTACAGGCGTGCGACATCCGAAACATGCGCCGCCGACCAGCGGTTTTCCCCCTCCCCCACATAGGCGGATACGCCTTTCTCCTTCGCTATCGCGATGGCATAGCTGACAAGCCCCTGCTTGACCGTGTCGTGGACCTGCGGCAAGCGTACGACGGCGGAACTCACCCCTTTCGGTACCAAGGCGAGAGCGGCTTGCTCCGAAACGCGGGGGAATGGGAAATCCGGCGGCACGACATCGTCTTCGGTGGCAACTTGCCCGGACCCGGCCAATCCCGCCGTCCCCGCCGTAACGATCAAGGGACGGGCAGACCCGGCAAGCACCGAGCCTAAAGCGTCAATGGCACGCCGATCGATTTCGCAGTTTTCTTGGAACCGGCTGAAATCATGTATGAAGGCCAGGTGAATAACGGCTTCGGCAGCCGAGGCACCGCTTCGCAAGCTGTCGAGATCTTCAAGCGAGCCGAGGAGAGCATCTGCTCCGGCTGCTACCAGGGATTGTGCCCCTTCCTCCGAGCGGGCAAGGCCGACAACTTTATGGCCGGCAGAGACAAGCTCTCTCACTACGGCAATACCAATGAATCCCGTTGCACCAGTAACGAATACACGCATGTTGCCTCTCCTTTTGTGTGAACTTTGGACCTGCCCTTCCTCGTTGAGTGACCTATTGTCATGGAGGTCAATTTATGGCAAGGTCATACTAGCTTTGCGATATATTCTGGTAAAGTAGTGACTTTATACTGGTATAAGCAGTAACAGGATAAGGGATGACGACCGACAAAGAGAACGCTCTGGGAGCATATCTGAAGGACCGCCGCACCAAACTTGATGCTGCGGCATTGGGATTTTCTACCACTCGCCGGCGTACGCCCGGGTTGCGCCGGGAAGAGGTTGCGCAGCGCGCGAACGTGAGCGCCACATGGTACACGTGGCTTGAGCAAGGCCGGGGGGGCGCGCCCTCCGCAAATGCCTTGGATGGAATCGCTCGCGCCCTGATGCTGACGGACGCCGAGCGCGTGCACCTTTACCTCCTTGCCCTGGGAAGACCGCCTGAAGTTCGCTACCAGCGCATCGAAGGCATCACCCCGCGCCTGCAGCGCATTCTGGACGCACTGGAATATAGTCCAGCGTTCGTGAGAACGTCTCTTTGGGACATTGTGGGATGGAACAAGGCCGCATCGTTAGTACTGACGAACTACAATGCCCTCGAAAGCTCCCAGCGAAACATTCTGAGGCTCTTCTTTACTAATCCCCATGCGCGGTCTGTTCAGACCGACTGGGAGAGCGTCGCCCGATCCATTGTTGCCAGTTTCCGCGCCGATATCGTCCGAACGGGAGCAACGGAAGACGTACAACTGCTGATCGAGGAACTGCGTCTCTCGAGTCCGGAATTCGATTCGATGTGGCAAAACCATGACATTCTGTCACACGGCGAGGGTATCAAACAACTCCATCATCCGGTCGTTGGGACCTTGACCCTTGAGTACTCCTCGTTCGCCGTTGACGGCCGTCCCGATCTGACTCTCGTGATTTACACCCCAGCAACACCAGACGATGAGGATCGCGTACGGTCGTTGTTCACCTAAGTCGGCGCCATGCCACCAGGTGTGCGGGAAGTTTCCTTAATGGTCGTGTGGCCCGTGCCTGAACCAGGCTCCCCAAAGTGCCGCGGCAGATCGCGGCGAAAAGCGATGGAGGCAGGGGGGATATTGTGATAAATTCTGGGCGGCTGATCTCCTTCCTGATCTTCTCAATCAATCACAGTGAGCGCTGACAACAGCTGCCAATGGAGTTGACCTCGTGCCTGAATCTATCATCCCGCGTACCTCGTCGGCCTATGACTATCCGCTTCTGATCAAAAACCTCCTGTTCAACCCGGTGAGGGACAACCCGGACCAGGTTATCGTGTACCGGGGGGGGCGCTACAGCTACCGCGAATTTCGCCAGCGTGTGCACCGACTCGCCAACATGCTCACCAAGCTCGGGGTTCAACGTGGAGATACCGTTGCCGTCATGGACTGGGACTCCCACCGCTACCTGGAGTGCTTCTTCGCGGTGCCCATGATCGGAGCGGTCCTTCATACCGTTAACGTTCGGCTTTCTCCTGAACAGATCCTCTACACCATCGACCACGCCGAAGATGATGTCCTGTTGGTCAACCGCGAGTTCCTCCCCATCCTGGAACAGATCCGGGGCCGCATCGACACGATCCGCAACTACGTGCTGCTCAACGATGAGCTGTCCGCCCCCGCCACGACGATCCCCTTCGTTGGAGAGTACGAGGCACTGCTTGCGGCCGCACCTGCCGAGTTCAGCTTCCCCGACCTGGATGAAAACACCCGGGCTACCACCTTCTACAGCACCGGCACGACCGGCATGCCCAAGGGGGTCTATTTCAGCCACCGTCAACTGGTGCTGCACTCTCTCGCCGCCACGGCCGCTCTCGCCACCAGTTCCGGACATGGCCACCTGCACTGCGATGACGTCTACATGCCGATTACACCCATGTTTCACGTACACGCCTGGGGGCTCCCCTACATCGCCACCATGCTGGGAGTAAAGCAGGTCTACCCGGGGCGCTACGTCCCGGAGGTCCTGCTGGATCTGATCGAACGGGAAAAGGTAACCTTCTCGCACTGCGTCCCGACCATCCTTCACATGCTGCTCAAGCACCCCCTCTCCCAGAAGATCGATTTCAGCAAGTGGAAGGCGATCATTGGCGGCGCCGCCTTCCCGAGGTCGTTGTGCGTCGAGGCCCTGAAACGGGGGATCGACGTCTTCACGGGGTACGGCATGTCGGAGACCTGCCCTATCCTGACCCTCTCCCAACTGACTCCCGAGATGCTCCAACTGACCGTGGAGGAACAGGCGACTATCCGGTGCAAGACGGGACGCAGCCTTCCGCTGGTAGATCTTAAGGTGGTCGATGGCGACCTCGCTGAACTTCCCCGTGACGGCGCGAGCACCGGGGAGATCGTCGTGCGGGCACCCTGGCTGACCCAGGGATACCTGAAGGAGAGCAAGTTCTCGGAGCGGCTATGGGAAGGGGGGTGGCTGCACACCGGTGACGTCGCGGTGCGCGACCAACTGGGGTACGTGCGGATCACCGACCGGAGCAAGGACGTGATCAAGGTGGCAGGTGAATGGGTATCCTCCTTGGAGTTGGAGGATATCATCGGGCGTCATCCCGGGGTAGCCGAGGTGGCCGTCATCGGGGCACCCGATGACAAGTGGGGGGAGCGCCCCCTGGCGCTGGTGGTCCCGCATCCCGGGAGCAATTTGACCGCGAGGGAGATCGCCCACCATGTCAAGGAATACGCGGATACGGGGGTGGTGAACAAGCAGATCGTCCTGCTCAAGGTGGCGTTCGTGGAGGAGCTCGACAAGACCAGCGTCGGAAAGGTGAGCAAGGTGACGCTGAGGGAGAAATACTGTAAGGCCCCCACAGTGGAATAGTGCCGGAAACCCACTGTCATGTCCCCCGAATCGCCAATGAAAGCTAGACACTGGTGACTTGCAAGCCATCTCTTCCTGCCTGTGCATGAGGGGCTCACGTGACGGGGCAGCCGGGTTTTAGTCTTTTGCAATGAGGCCGAGATGGGTCAACAACCATTGCCGCATATTCCTGCCAGCATCCTCTGTCAGTGGCATATCACCGAACGATGCAACCAGCGATGCGCCCACTGCTACCAGGACGGGCCTTCCGAGCAACCCGGGTGAGAAGAACTGGTCGCGGTCCTATCGAAGCTGGAGGAGTTCATTGCCGCTGCGCGGTCGGCCGCACCGGATCGGCGGATTCTCTCCCCCGAAGGGGCGAGGGGATCAGAGAACCTCCTTCCCGGGAACGAGTCGACGGGATCAGGAAACCATTTCCCGGAAACGAGAGCGGGATTATGAATGATGTCAGGCTCGGGGGAGGCTAGCCCCCCAGCGGCAGCGGGCGGAGCTCGCCCGGGGCGAACATGAAGAAGAGGCGGAAGCCGCAGTACTTGTAGAACTCGGAGAAGAGGAGCTTGAAACTGCCGCCGTGCACCCACCAGTCTTCCTTGAGGTTCCGGCTGTCCACCGGGTGCGGATAGATGGCGATGTCCTTGGGGAGGGAGTTTCTGAAGATCAGGGTGGCGCGCTTCATGTGGTAACGGGAGGTGATCAGCTTGATCGAGGTGATCTTGTGCTTCACGATCAGGTCGCGGGCGTAGATGGCATTCTCCACGGTGTTCCTCGACTCCTTCTCCAAGAAGACGCTCTCGGACCGGGGACCGCGGAAGAGCTCGTGCTTTTTCACCATGGGATCGACGCCGATCAGCAGCAGTTGACGCCCCTGCCCGGCCCGGAAAAGCTTCACCCCTTCCTCGATACGCCCCTTTCCGCCCGCCAATACGACGATGGCGTCGGCCTGGACCTCGCGCGGGGTGAGGGAGAACGTTTTGTAGACGAAGTCGACGAACAGCACGCCGACGATCAGCACCAGCAGGATGAACAGCGAGACAAGACCCTTCAAAACAGCCATTATTTGCACCTTCCATGCGGAACCCAGAGAAAGAGAAAGATTTCCTCTTGCATCATCGGGATTCATCTGCTATAAGTTACGACTTCAGTAAACACCGGAGGGTAGAAAGAAATGTCCAGAATTTGCGAAATTTGCGGTAAAGGCCCTAGCTTCGGGAATAACGTCAGCCACGCCAACAACAAAACCAGCAAGATTTGGCGCCCGAACCTGCAGAAGGTCAAGGCTGTGAGGAACGGCACCGTCAGGAGCATCAAGGTCTGCACCCGCTGCATTCGCTCCGGGCACGTGACCAAAGCCCTCTAGTCCCGACCCTGCAAGGAAACCTAAAGCCGCGGCGCTCAATGCGTCCGCGGCTTTATTTTTGTCACCCGGCAGCCGGCGGGAAAGGGCGAGGCCTACCCGCAAACCGCGGTCACCTCGATCTCCACCAGGGCGCCGCGCGGCAGCCCCTTGACCTCGACGGTCACCCGGGCCGGCGGCTCGCTTTCGAAATAGCGCCCGTAGATGCCGTTGACGGTGGCGAAGTCGCCCATGCTGGCCAGGTAGATGACCGTCTTCACGACATCGCCGAAGCCGACGCCGGCGGCGGCCAAAAGCGCCTCGATGTTCTTCATGACCCGCTCGGTCTCGGCCTCGATCCCTCCTCCCACCATTTCACCGGTGGCCGGGTCGAGAGCGATGGCGCCGGAGAGAAAAAGGAAGCCCCCCGCCTTCACTCCCTGGCTGTAGGGACCTATGGCCTTGGGGGCCTGTCCGGTCGCGATGATCTGTTTTTTCATATCCCCCTCCTCTGGAAATTCGTCAGCTCTTGAGCCTCTCCACCTTCAAGACACCCTTCACCTTCATGATGGCGCCGAAGACCTTCTTCAGGTGATCGAGATCGGTGACGTCCACCTCGAAGAGGTTTTCCCCCTTCTTGTCGACGGTGCTCTGGATGGAGGCGCTGGAGATGTTCGCCTCGCAGTTGGTGATGGCGGTGGCGATGTTGGCGAGGATCCCCTTCTCGTCGTTGCAGACCACCCGGATGCGGACCGGCAAGGCGCTCTTTTTCCCCTTGTTCCAGGCGACGTCGATCCGCCGCTCCGGCTCGAGGGCAGCCGCGAACGGGCAGTCGGCGGTGTGCACGGTGACCCCGCGGCCGCGGGTGATGAAGCCGGTGATCTCGTCGCCGGGAAGGGGGTTGCAGCACTTCCCGAAGCGGACCAGGACGTCCTCGACGCCGCTTATCTGGATGGCGCTGGAGGATTTCCCCTTGAGCCTTTCGATCACCTTGCCGATCCGGGTTTCCTTCCGCTCCTGGGCGGCCTCCAGCTTCTCGGCCGGAAGGAGCTTGCCGAGGATCTGGTTGGAGGAGAGCTTCCCGTACCCCACCGCCGCCATCAGGTCGTCCTCGGTAAGGAAACCGAACTCGACGGCCGCCTTCTTCAGCTCGCCGCTCTTCTGGAACCTGCTGAGGTTGGCGGAGAAGCGGCGGAAGTCCTTCTCGCAGATCTCGCGGCCGAGGGTGATGCTTTTCAGGCGCTCCTCGGTCTTGACCCAGGCGCGGATCTTGTTGCGGGCCCGCGAGCTCTTGACGATCTTCAGCCAGTCCTTGCTCGGGGTGTGGTGCGGCGAGGTGATGACCTCGACGATGTCGCCGGTCTTCAGCTCGTACTTCAGGGGGACCAGCTTGCCGTTCACCTTGGCGCCGACGCAGCGGTGGCCGACGTCGGTATGGACGGAGTAGGCGAAGTCGATCGGGGTCGATCCCTTGGGGAACCCCTTCACGTCCCCCTTCGGGGTGAAGATGAAGACGTCCTCCGGGAAGAGCTCCACCTTGACGGTGTCCATGAACTCCTTGGAATCGTCGAGCTCCGACTGCCACTCGAGGAGCTGGCGGATCCAGGTGAAGCGGCGGACCTCCTTCTCGTCGTACCCCTTCCCTTCCTTGTAGCTCCAGTGCGCGGCGATCCCCGACTCCGCCACCCGGTGCATCTCGAAGGTCCTGATCTGGACCTCCATCCGCTCGCCCAGGGGACCGATCACCGTGGTGTGCAGCGACTGGTACATGTTCCCCTTGGGCATGGCGATGTAATCCTTGAAGCGCCCGGGAATCGGCTTCCAGGTGGAGTGGATGATCCCCAGCACCTCGTAGCACTCGCGGATGTCATCCACCGAAACGCGGATGGCGATCAGGTCGTAGATCTCGTCGATGTCGACGTTGCGGCTTTGCATCTTGCGCCAGATCGAGTAGAGGTGCTTGGAGCGCCCGGAGACATCCCCCTTGATCCCGTGCTCGGCCAGCTGCTTCTTGATGATCTCCTTGACGGTGCCGACGTAGGATTCCCGCTCCTGCTTCTTCTTGGCCACCTTGGAGGCGAGATCGTAGTAGAGCTGCGGCTCGAGGTAGCGGAAGGAGAGGTCTTCCAGTTCCCCCTTCACCCACGAGATCCCCAGCCGGTTGGCGATCGGGGCGTAGATGTCGAGGGTCTCCTTGGCGATGGTCCGCTGCTTGGCCTCCGGCTGGTACTGCAGGGTCCGCATGTTGTGCAGGCGGTCGGCAAGCTTCACCAGGATGACCCGGATGTCGGTGGCCATGGCGAGGAGCATCTTGCGGAAGTTCTCGGCCTGGCTCTCCTCGCGGGTCTTGAAATGGATCTTCCCGATCTTGGTGACGCCGTCCACGAGCCTCGCCACCTCGGCGCCGAACATCGACTCCAGCTCCTCGTGGGTGGCCAGGGTATCCTCGACGGTGTCGTGGAGAAGGCCGGTGACCACGGCGGCGACGTCCAGCCTGAGCTCGGCCAGGATGCCGGCCACCTCCATGGGATGGATCAGGTACGGCTCGCCGGAGAGGCGGGTCTGCCCCTGGTGGACCTTCGCGCAGAAGACGTACGCCTTCCTCAAAAGGTCCAGGTCGGCCCCCGGGTTGTAGGCGGCTACTTTCTCGAGTATGTCGTTCAGTCGGATCATGTGGATACGGTTGTAACTGACAAAAGGGACCTTTGGAACACGGATAAAATCTGATGGAACGGATATCGGCGGATCATGCAAGGGACTCAAGGATTTAATGGCGGGTTCGCCTCTCTCGAGGTTTATCCGCGTACATCCGTCCCATCCGCGTTCCATGGTGTTTTCGATTTCGGCGAAAAAGAAAGGGCCAACGACCACGGGGCGATCCCCCCTCTGCCGTCAGCCCCAGGCGAGCGAGAAAAGGGGACACGAGTCCCCCCTCTTCTATCAACGACCTTTCTTGCCGAGCTCGCAGCCGATCTTTCCGGCGGCAATCTCCCGCAGGGAGACGACCACGTTCTTGTTGGCACCCCTGTTGTCGATCAGCGGCTTGGCCCCTTTGAAAAGCTGCTTCACCCGCTTGGAGGCGAGCATCACGAGGAGAAAGCGGTTATCCACCTTCTCCAGACAATCTTCGACGGTTACCCTGGCCATTGTTCACACTCCTTTTTTGTATCGGAAAGTAAGAGTTTGTCTTTGGTAGCGCCCCACCCTCAGATGTCGAAGGTGGCGGCGAGAGAAGCCAAGAGCCGGGAGGTCCGGCACTGCTCGGCGATCAACACGCTCTTCAACTGCTCCGCCGCGACCTGGAAATCGTCGTTCACGATGATGTAGTCGTACCAGCGGGATTCCTTGATCTCGCCGGCGGCGTTCTTGATCCTGCGCTCGATCACCTCGGCGGTATCGAGGCTGCGGGTATCGAGCCGGCGGCGGAGTTCGGCGATGCTCGGGGGAAGTACGAAGATGTAGACGCCACCTTCGAAACGGCTCTTCAACTGCCGGGCACCCTGGCAGTCGATGTCGAGGATCAGGTCGATCCCCTGCGAGCGGCACTCCTTCAAGGTTGCCAGCGAGGTGCCGTAGAAGTTGCCGTGGACCTCGGCCCACTCGGCGAATTCTCCGGCATCGACCATCCGTTGGAATTCTTCCTTACCCACAAAAAAATAATCACGCCCATGCACCTCGCCGCTACGTGGGGTGCGCGTCGTGTAGCTTACAGAATGCCGCAAGTTAGGGAATTTGTCAATAATTTCCTTACAGAGCGTGGTCTTACCGGCTCCTGACGGGGCCGAGATCACATACAGTACACCCTCTCGATTGATCTGATTCTCCAAACCTCTCTCCGTTACTCTATGTTCTGAACCTGCTCGCGGATTTTCTCCAGTTCGGCCTTCAGCTCTACCACCGAGGCGGCGATCTTCGCGTCATTGGCCTTGGAGCCGATAGTGTTGACCTCGCGGTTGATCTCCTGGAGGAGGAAGTCGAGCTTTCTCCCCACCGGCTCTGACTTCTCCAGTGTCTCGTCGAACTGCCGCAGGTGGCTCTCCAGCCTGACGAGCTCCTCGGTGATGTCACACTTATCGGCAAGAACCGCCACTTCTAGAGCGAGACGATCCTCGGGGACGTTGTTGTCGGAGCAAAGAAGCGCCACCCGCTCCCTTAGCTTGGCTGCGTACTCGCTCACCACCGAGGGGGCGCGCTCGGCCACCTGGGCGATCAGCTGCCTGAGCGTCTCGCGCCTTTTCACGAAGTCGGCCATGAGCGACTCGCCTTCGAAGGTGCGCATGGCGTCCACCCGCCCTAAGGCGTCGCTCATGGCGGCAGTCAGCTCCTCGGGGATCTCGGTCAGTTCGGCGTCGCTTTCGGAGGCCACCGTGATGACGTCGCGCTGGCCGGCGATCAGGGCAAGCTTCACCTCTTCCGCCATCCCGAGCGCCTCGCGGATGCTCCCGAAGGCCTTGTAGTAGGCACGGGCCAGCGGGAGGTTGGCGGTCGGCATCCCGAGCGAGGTCCCCCCTTCCACCTGGATGAAGACCTCGATCTTGCCGCGGGAAAGCCGCTCGGCCACCCGCTTCTTCAGCTCGTTCTCGAACTGCATCAGGGCGCGTGGGAGCTTGATGGTGATCTCACCGTAGCGGTGGTTCACGCAGCGAACCTCCACGGTGATCCTCCCCCCCGCGTAAGCCGCCTCCCCCTTGCCGTATCCTGTCATGCTCTTGATCACGTAGTTCCTCCAGACTCCCTATTTGCGGGACGATTCGAAAAGCTTTTTCTCCCAGCGCCAGGCGTCGGAAACGATGGTGGTGAGATCGTCGTAGCGCGGGCTCCACCCGAGCACGTTGCGGATACGGTCGGCCACCGCCACGAGATTGGCCGGGTCCCCCGGGCGTCTCGGCGCCTCGGTCACCTTGAAGTCGACGCCGCTTACCTTCTTGACGACGTCGATCACCTCGCGCACGCTTTCGCCGCGGCCGTAGCCGACGTTGATGGTGGTGGAGGTCCCTCCCTTCTCCAGGTAGCCGAGTGCGTAGAGGTGGGCGGCGGCCAGGTCCTCGATGTGGATGTAGTCGCGGATGCCGGTCCCGTCTGGGGTGTCGTAGTCGGTGCCGAAGATGGACATCCCTTCCCGCATCCCCAGCGCCGCCTGGCAGGCGACCTTGATGAGGTGGGTGGCATCCGGGGTCCGCTGCCCCATTCTCCCCTGCGGATCGGCCCCGGCCACGTTGAAGTAGCGCAGGGCGACGTAGGAGAACCCGTGAGCGAAGGATCCGTCCCGCAGCATCCACTCGCTCATCAGCTTCGAGGTCCCGTAGGGGTTGATGGGAACGGTGGCGCTCGTCTCGGCGGCGGCGCCCCCCTCGGGGATGCCGTAGACGGCGGCCGTGCTCGAGAAGATGAACCGCTCGATCTCGTGCTCAACGCAGGTCTGCAAGAGGTTCAGCGTGTTCCGGGTGTTGTTCGAATAGTATTTGAACGGGAGGTGCACCGACTCCGGCGCGATGATGGCGGCGGCGAAATGGAGCACCGACTTGAACTTGCACTCTTTGAACAGGGCGGAAAGCTTCTCACGGTCGGCCAGGTCACCCACCACCAGCCGCTCGCCGTGGATGAGGGCTTCTGCGGAGCCGGTAGAGAGGTTGTCGTAAACGACCACTTCGCGTCCCGCCTCGGTAAGCTGCCTTACCACATGGCTTCCGATATACCCTGCCCCGCCGGTAACCAGAATTGGACCCATAGTATCTCCTTATGACGACATTAGATTAAAACGAAAAAGGGCCTAGCCTTTGAACTAAACCCTCTGGGATGGCGTGAGGAAAAAAAACAGGTACCGGGAGCATCAATGAACATCCGGAGGGCCATCCTGGCAGAAGTTTTATCGGTATGGGTGTGAGGATTCACTTATAACACCGAGCCTACCCCTGTGCAACGATTAAATTTTGCTAAGCTTTCCGCTGAAACAGACAAAGGCCACCTCCGAAGAGACGGCCTTTGTCACCTGCCGTGTTTCATTCTTTTCAGATTGAACTACTTGGAGGAGGTCCCCCCGGCAGGCTCAGTGCCCGTGGTACCGGTGGTGCCGGTTTCGGTCGTCCCGGTGTCTGTTTCTTCGCCTTCTTCGCCTTCTTCGCCTTCTTCGCTTTTTTCTTCTTCGCCTTCTTGGCCGGCTTCACGGTTGCGCCGTCACCGATTTGCCGGCTTTTACCCTTGACATCCTAAACCACAGTTGATTATATTTTGCTAATCAAAGTTCACGCGAGGTGCCAATTGAAAAACATGAAACCGTTCGACCTGGCCTACGAGCAATACCGACAGCTAAAGGAGAAACTCAACTTAACCCGTGATGCCGAAGAAAAGAACCTCATCTTCAAAAGGCTGGTGAACCTTCTCGCCGTGATGGAATTCCTCATTTCCCTCAACAAAACGCCCTGACAATCTCTCCTTTCGTACCAGCAGCACCAGCTCCCTCTCCTCACAGCGAGTCTCCCCATGAGTCGGCGGCCCTTAGATGGCCGCCGTCAAGGGGGCATTTTTCCTCCTTCACGCCGAACTTTGCTCCGCGCCCGTACCTTGGACTGGTCGAGAACCCGGCATAACCCTGGCGAAAGAGGGTGACATCGGGGACAATGTGTATAGAGTCGCCAGTCGAGAGGAAAAAGTGAGCGCTGATACAGACAACGACACCGTCGCCCCTGATACGCCTTTGTGGGTGGCCGCCCGCATACTGCTGACGGACCACCAGAGGCATTTCTTCACTCAGTGGAAGAAGACGGCAAAGAACTTCGACGAGGAAGAGGTACACGACCTGCGGGTCGCCTCGCGCCGGCTCCGTGAGGGACTGGCCCTCTTCGCCCCCTGCCTCCCCGGCTCACCGGCCAAATCCCTGCGCAAGAGGTTGAAGCTGGTAACCGACCTGCTCGGCGGTTTGCGTAACGCCGACGAAGCGTATCTTTTCTTCTCGCAGCTTGCCGACAGTGCCTTTCCCAAGGGGGAGGAACTTGGCAGGCTGCGGGAGTTTCTCCGGGAGGAACGGAGAGAGGAACACCGGAAGGTGAAAGCCGGGTTCGAGGCGCTGTCGCCGGAGGGACTGAAGAGCGCCTGCCGGACCCTCGTGCAGGGGGACAACCTGTTCGTCCTCGGCAGCACCCCTTTTCTTTCCCTGGGCGGCTTGCTTCCCGGCGCCATCGACCGGCGGGATTGCGCCGTCAGGGAGCATCTCCCGGCGGCCCTCAACGAAGACCAGGGCCCCGTGCAGCACCGCCTGCGGATCGCGATCAAGAAGCTTCGCTACCGGCTGGAAATCGTCGAGCCGCTCTTCGGTGGCGGGTTCGACCAACTGCACGACGACCTGAAGGGGTACCAGGAAATCCTCGGCAAACTGCACGACATGGACGTCTTCGTGGAAATGGTGCGGGTCCGGATGGCGGCGGGAAACGAGCGGGAGGCGGCAGTGGAAACGATCGGACGCCACCGAAGGGAACTCTTTCTCTCTTTCATCGAGATGACGGGAAAGACGCCGCCGGATCAACTGGGGGCGCGGGCGAAGGGGTTGTTGCGGCAACCGGTGCGGCCGCGGCTCAGCTGACCGTCCCCCCGGCGAGGGCCATCACCGCGGCGACGGTGGCCCGGCAGACTTCGGTGGCGAAGGAGATGTTGAGGGTGCCGATGGTGTCGGTCGGCGCGTGGTAGTTGGGGTTACGGAGATCGGCGGTGTCGGTCAGCATGAGGGCCGGGTACCCCAGATCCCAGAAGGGGGCGTGATCTGACCGCCGGCTGTCGGGCAGGATCTCGCCGTTGCCGGGGACCGCGAGCGGAAAGAGCGGGAGGGATATGCCGAGCCTCTTCACCTCGCCACAGAAGAGCTCGAGCACCCTCCCGGAGCCCTCGTTGGCGACTACCGCCAGGAAATCCCCCACGGCAGGGGCCGGCACCGGCAACGGCGGCGCGGTCTGCGGGACATCGCCGGCAAAGCCTACCGATTCGAGCACCAGCACCGCCTCGATCTCCCATCCCTCCTCCCGGGCCCGCCGGGCCAGCGCCGCGCTCCCCTTGAGCGCGAAGCCGTCGCGAAGGGAAGGTTCCTCCAGGTTCACCGCCGCCAGCTCCACCCTCCGCTGAAAACGGACCGACTCCAATACCCGCGCGAGCTCCAGCAGGACCGCCACTCCGCTGGCATTGTCGTCCGCCCCCGGCGAAACCGACACCGAGTCGAAGTGGGCCAGCACCAGGATGCGCCGGCCGGTTTCCGGGGCGCCCGAACGGGAGGCGATCAGGTTGTGATAGGTGACGCCATGGTCGGCAAACGGGTGCCTCTCCACCCGGTAGCCGTGCCGGCGGAATTCCCCCTCGATGTAGGTCTCGGCCGCCCGAAGGGCTTGCGGCGCGACGAGCGGGTGGCGAATCCCTTCCAGGGCGGCGATATGTCCGCGAAGGGCATCGCCGGAGACGGCATCGAGCAGATCCTGGACCATCGATAACCTCCTCCCGGCACTAGAGTCCGAACTGCTCCTGGACCTGCGGCGGGGCCTCCTCGAAACGCTGGAACTCCATCGTGTAGCTGCCGCGCCCCTTGGTGGCGCTCCGCAGGTCGGTCATGTAGCCGAACATCTCGGCCAGCGGCACCGTCGCCCGCACCACCTCCACCTCGCCCCGCTTGTCGAGCCCTTCCACCCTCCCCCGCTTCTGCTGGAGGGTCCCCAGCACCTTGCCGAGGCTGTCCGCCGGCAGCTCCAGCTCCAGCGACATGATCGGCTCCAGGAGCATCGGGCTCCCCTCCCGGGCCGCCATCACCACCCCCCGCCGGGCCGCCGCCCGGAAGGTCGCCTCCGAAGGAAACGGGGTCCCCGGCTCGACCGGGACCTCCACGATCTTCACTTCGAGGTCGGTGAGGGGATACCCGGTGCGGCAGCCGGATTGACACGCCTCGAGCGCGCTCTGCTCCAGGGCGGCCAAAAGCTCCCGGGAAACGGGAGGGGCCGGCGGGGGTACGGCGACCCGGATGCCGCTGCCGCGGGGAAGCGGTGTGAGCCTGATGAGGAGATCGGCGATCTCCGGCCGCTTCTCCCCTTCCCGCTGAAAATACTCCCGGCGCTCCACCGGACGCCTCAAGGCCTCCCGGTAGACGACCCGCGGCCGCCCGGTCTTGACCTGCACGCCATACTCGCGGCGCAGGCGGTCGATGACGATCTCCAGGTGCAGCTCCCCCATCCCGGTCAGGATGGTCTGGCCGGTCTCCTTGTCCTCATGGACCTTGAAGGTGGGATCTTCCCATTGGAAGTACTGGAGGACGGTGTCCAGCCGCTCGCGGTCCTCGATCCCCTTGGCCTCCACCGCCAGCGACACCACGGACTCGGGAACGGTGACCCCTTCGAGCACCAGCGGTTTCGCCGGATCGCAAAGGGTGTCGCCGGTCAGGGTGGACTGAAAGCCGGTGACGGCGACGATATCCCCGGCCTCGGCCTGCGGGATCTCCTCGCGGCGGTGGGAGTGCATGTGAAAGAGGTGGCGGACCTTCTCATAGCCGCCCCGGATCGGGTTCAGCAGGGACGCCCCCCCCTTGAGCGTTCCGCTGTAGATACGGAGGTAGGTCAGGCGGCGCCCCTCCTCGGCCATCACCTTGAAGGCGAGCACGCCCAAGGGACCGTTCGGGTCGCAGGAGAGGCGCTCCTCGCCACCGCCGGTGGGATGGTGTCCGGGGATCGGGGGAATATCGAGCGGCGACGGGAGGTAGAAACAGACGGCATCCAGCAGGGGCTGGACCCCCTTGTTGCGGAGTGCGGTCCCGAGCAGCACGGGGAAGATCTCGCCGGCCAGCGTCCCCCGCCTGAGCGCCCTTCTCAGTATCTCGGCCGGGACCTTCCTGCCGTCCAGAAATTCCGCCATCACCTCGTCGTCGAAGTCGGCCGCCGCCTCGGTCACCTTGAGCCGCGCCTCCTCGATCTCCGGGATCATGGCCTCCGGCACCTTCCCCCGGGTCACGCTCTTTCCCAGGTCGTGCTCGTCGAAGGTCACCATCTCCTCGGTCAGGAGGTCGATCACCCCCGAAAAGGAAGCCTCCTCCCCGACCGGGAGCTGGATGAGCACCGGCCGGGCCTTGAGCCGTCCCACTATCTGGGCCAGGGTCTGCCGGTAGTCGGCGCCCGCACGGTCCATCTTGTTGATGAAGCAGACCCGCGGCACCCGGTAACGCTCCGCCTGGCGCCAGACCAGCTCACTTTGCGGCTGTACCCCCTCGACCGCGCTGAAGATGGCGATCGCCCCGTCCAAAACCCGCACGCTCCGCTCGACCTCGATGGTGAAGTCGATATGTCCCGGGGTGTCGATCAGGTTGAGCCGGTAATCCCCCCAGCGGCAGGTGGTGGCGGAAGCGGTGATGGTGATGCCGCGCTCCTGCTCCTGGGGCATCCAGTCCATGACCGCCAGCCCGTCGTGGACCTCTCCCATCTTGTAGGTCTCACCGCTGTAAAAGAGGATGCGCTCGGAAACAGTGGTCTTGCCGGCGTCGATGTGGGAGATGATCCCGATGTTCCGTATGGCGCTACTGTCAGAAGGCACGGAGGTTCTCCCGGTTAACTGTAGGGTCGCCCTGCTTTAGGCGCTAAGTTTACCTCAAAATGTGACAGTGCCAACTTTACGGGGGGCGGATGCTGTCATAAGGGGGGGATCGGGCCTGGCTGAGCGGATGGGAACTGAATACCGGACGGCCAGCATGGTGACCTATGCCAGCGAGCGGCGGGGCTCAAGCTGTCACCGAAGGAGGGTGAGCCGGCGTGCAGGCGGCTCGGGTGAGCGGCTCATCGGGCGGGGAGAGATCAAATGAACCTGATGCGAAGTGTGATTGGCAGGCGGGTGGCCCACGTGGCGCCCCTCAACCGCGCCCGGGTGATGTCGGGAAGCAGGAAAGCGGCAAAGGGCGGCGGGTCAGGCGTGATTTCTCAGCATGAGCTCGATCGGGTGCGGTGAGAGGTACCACTGGCTCTGCAGGTACTCCTGGCGGTACTTGTTAACGTAGTGCTTGAGGAGGGTGATAGGGACCACGAGGGGGACCAGGCGCTGGTGGTACTGCTCGATGACGCCGAGGAGCTCCTCCTTCTCGGCGGGGGTCAACTCCCTCTTGAAGTACCCCATGATGTGCTGCAGCACGTTGGTGTTCTTCTTCACGGTGGCCGGCAGCTCGAGGGCCTTCATGAAGAGCTCTTCGTAGCGGTCCAGTAGCTCCGCAAGGGGTACCTTCCGCCCGTGTGCGACGAGCGCTCCCATCTCGCGGTAGAGCGCCACGCTGTGGGCCATGATGAGGAGTTTATGCCGGGTGTGGAACTCGACCAGGCTCCCCGGTTCCGGGCCGGCGGCGAGGAGGTCCTTCCAGCGGCGGTACCCGAAGACCCGCTCGATGAAGTTCTCCCTCAGGTCGGGATCGTTGAGTCTCCCCTCCTCCTCGACCGGAAGGCGCGGGAAATGCCTAACGACGGCGGCGGCGAAGAGGCCGCGGCCGGAGAGGGGAGCCATACCCTCCCGGTAGACCTTGACCCGGTAGAGGCCGGAGCTGGGAGAATTCTTCTTGAAGATGAAGCCGCAGAGATCCTCCCCCTCCAGGTTGCGCACCTTCTCGTCGCAGAAGCGGAGCATCTGGCCGCTCTTGTCGATCCTGGTGGTGCGGGTGACCAGGCGGGGATGTTCCGGATCGCCGGGGTCCTCCTCCAGGCGCATCGCTTCCCGCGGTACCGGCATGCCGCACTCCACCTCCGGACAGACCGGCACGAAGGTGAAGAACCTCCCGAGGGTATCGGTCACGTAGTGGTCGTGCTGGTGACCTCCGTCGTAGCGGACCTTCTCCCCCAAAAGACACGAACTGACCCCGATCTTGATGGATGCCGGCATGGCTCCTCCCGCGGCTGATTCAGAAGTGGATTCGCGCCCAATCATAATATCAAACCGCTTCACTGTCCATCCGGGTGCCTCATGAAAGGGGCGGTCACCCGGGAGGGGTGGTGCTTTGGTGATTTTGTGGTACCTCTAACACGGTCAGAAGTAAACGAGGCGGCCTTACGCTCGGGAGGTCCTATGCAGATGCACCAGAAGGTCCTGAACGTCGACACCGGCACCGGTTTTTACCGCACGCTCAAATACGGCTTCGACCGCTACTACGGCCCCGTCGACCTCGGCATCCATCTGGCCGACAAGCGGAAGTCCCTCAATTTCGGGGTCGGGGTCTTCGCCGGTTCCATCTTTCCCGGATCGAACCGGCTGGTGGTGACCGGGCACTCCCCCTGCTGGCAGGGGCTCTACATAAGCTCCATGGGAGGGGCCGGGCTCGTCTTCGACAACCTCGGCATCAACATGCTGAGCCTGGTCGGCAAGGCCCCCACCCCCTCCATCCTCTACTTAAACCGCAACCACGGCGAAGAGGTGGATCTCGAGGTGGTCCCGGTCAACGTGGAGGAGGTCTGGAGAGGCGGCCGCAAAGGGGTCTACGCCCTCACCGACCACGTCTTCGAGCGTTTCGCAAAGCGCTACGAGACCGACCCGCGCATCCTCGTCTGCGGCCCGGCCGCCCTCTCCAGCGACCTCGGCGGCATCATGTCGGTGCCGATCACCCGCGGGAAGATCAGCATGGTGGACACCTGGGCCGGCAGGGGAGGGTTCGGCAGCGCCATGCTTAAGGAGTACGGCATCGCCGCCATCATCTACGGGGGGACGGTGATCGACGAGGACTTCCGCGACCGCAAGGTGGCCGACCAGTGGTTCCAGAACAAGTACGACCAGAAGCTCCACCAAAAGGACATCGAGGCGACCAGCAAGTACCGCTTCGACGAGAAGCTCGGTACCGGCGGGACCTTCGGGGTGAACTACACCACCATGGGGGGGCGCATCATGGCCTTCAACTACCGCACCATCTTCTCCAGCGAAGAGGACCGCCTGGCCCTGCACAAAGAGCTGATCGCCGGCCACTACCTCAGGCAGTTCAACGAGGAGACCATCGCCGGGAAGCAGCAGGCGAACTGCGGCGAGCCGTGCGTGGCCGCCTGCAAGAAGATGAACGGCCCCTTCAAGAAGGATTACGAACCGTACCAGACCATGGGACCGCTCTGCGGCATCTTCGACCAAAGGGGGGCCGAGCTCCTCAACCATCATTGCGACACGATGGGGTTCGACGCCATCTCGGGAGGAGGGGTGCTCGCCTGGCTGATGGATCTCCTCGACAGCGGGGCTCTCAAGCCGGAGGAGCTCGGGGTGAGCGGGAAGCCTAAGTGGGAGCTGCAGGGGTTCGATCCGGTGGAGGACTCGAGGCATAACGCCGAGCTCGGGGTGGAGCTGGTGGACGCCATCCTGGAGCGGCGGGGGATCCTGGATTTCCGGGAAGGGGTGCGGAAGTGGAGCCGGATCCACTCGGGAGGGCGCCCCGCTCCCCTGCACGACAACCTGGTATACATCGCCTTCGGCAGGCGGGGATGGATGGTCCCGAACCAGTATTGGGTGGCGGGGGCGCTGGCGCCGATGGCGGTGATGGGGAAGTACTACATGGTCTACGGTGCGGAGTTCATTCCGCCCCGGCAGCTGGGAAGAAGGTGCGCGGAGCGGCTGAAGGCGGAGCTGGTACTCGACAACCTGGGGATCTGTCGTTTCCATCGGGCCTGGGCCGAGGAGCTGCTGCCGGAGGTGATGGGGGAGCTCTACGGCTGCAAGGACCAGTTCCTGCGCGCCATCTCCGTCCTCGCCAGCCGGCTCAACAGCCACAACTGCCCGGTATTCTGGGAGTCCGCCAGGAACGTCGACTTCATCCATACCTTTTTGAGAAGGAAACGGGAGGTGGACGGGGATCCCTCGCCCGAGCTGGCGGCCTGGCTGGAAAAATTCGACGCCGACGCAAGCGAAGCGGCCAAGGAGTTCTGGTACGACATGCTGAAGGGGATCAACGAGTCGCTGGGGGAGACGTTTTAAAGGTCTTCTCGAGGGCATCCAGCTTGGGGGCGATCTCCTTACCCACCCACATCTGCGGGTTCGACGGGGTCTCCCCCTGCTCCTCCTCCCACTGGTGGATGGTCCCCCGCGCGGTCTCGAAGGCGTTGGTGAAGGAGAAGGTCTTCCGCAGCGCCTCGTCCACGTAGGCCTTGCCAAACCAGGTGAAATCCTCCCCGTACCCGCAGCCGAAGGACTCGTGGGTGGCGTCGGCCGCGGTGATGATGACCGAGTCGTCATCCTTGAGCGGCTCGATGAATCCCCCTGAGAAGCACGCCGAAACGACCACCACCTTCCACCGGATCCCCGATTTCTTCAGCGCCCGCCGCAACCTCTCAGGGGAAAGATCGTTCAGCTCCAGCGGCCGGTTGTTCACGGTCAGCAGATGGTCCTGGGTCCCGTGCGAGGTGAGGTAGAGAAAGAGGACGTCGTTGTCGCGGTCCATGAGCCGCCCGATACGCTCGAGGGTCCGCTCAAGGTTGACGCCGGTCGCGAAGGGGAGCGAGGCGGCGGTCTGGGGGTTGTTGGCCAGGACGACGGAGCGCCCCTCGGTCCCGAACCGCTGGTCGAAGAGCCGGTCGGTGGCCAGGATCTCCTTGAGAAAGACGTCCTGCGAGGCATCCCCCGCAAAGCCGACGAAGTAGAGGGCAGGAGTTCCGCGCGGCACCGGCACCAGGGCATCGAGCTCCTCATCGAGCAGGTGGTCCTGGGCGGCAAGCACGTCCTCGGTCAGGCTCAGCTCGCCGCTTTCGGACCCTTCGCTGGCACTCACCCAGAGATCCGGGCGCGGATAGTACCAAAGGGGCGGCACCACCAGGACGAGGAAGAGAAGGAGCACGGCCAGCCGCCGAAGCTCGCTCAGGGAACGAAGCCTCAGAAAGAAAAGGGCCGAGGCGCCGCACCACCACCAGAAGAAACGGTAGTAATGGGGCGAATCGAGGTAGTCCTCCAGATAGCGGAAGCGGGGAAGCTGGGAGAGCCACTCCACCGCGCCATGGCAGAGCTCGACCGGGATGCTGAGAGCCACCATCGCCACCGGAAGGGCGGTGATGAAGGAGGAGCGGGAGGTCGTCCTGGCTGCCCAGAAGGAGAAGAAGAGGAACAGCGGCAGGTGGAACAGGAAGGAGGGGATGGACGAGAAGGCGAAGAGGCCGCGGCGTCCCACCAGCAGGAAGCAGGCGGCGATGTTGAAAAGGAGATCGAGCCAGGCGATGACGACCAGGTCGGCGGGAGCGCTGCTGAAATAGGAGAGATCGGTCGGGACCCCGAAGGCGAGGCGAACTCCTCCCAAAAGGTTGCGTCCCATTCTCCGCAGGATGTTCATCGGCTGTCTAGGCTCCACGCTCTCCATGATGGAGGATGATAACACGCCGTGGCGATTTGGCAGAATGATTTCATGAGCTTCCCCCCCTTCTCGGCCACATTTTTAGTTTCTCATTGCGGGCATTCCTGTTACCATGCCGTGATCGCCCAACCCAGCACGAGGTGAAACCATGCCTACCCATAAATGGACCAAGAACAGCTGGCGGAAGTTTCCGGCCATGCAGCAGCCGGTCTGGCCGGCTGGTTCCGCGTTGGAAGATTCCCTGAAGACCCTTTCCCAGCTCCCCCCGCTGGTGTTTGCCGGCGAGTGCAACACCTTGAAGGAGCAACTGGCCGAGGCGGTCGAGGGGCGCGCCTTCGTGCTGCAGTGCGGCGACTGCGCCGAGGATTTCTCCCGCTGCACCGGCCCGGACATCCGCGAACTTTTGAAGGTCATCCTGCAGATGTCGGTGGTCCTCGCCTATGCGGGCGAGAAGCGGGTGGTGAAGATCGGCAGGATCGCCGGCCAGTACGCCAAGCCCCGCTCCTCCGACACCGAGGTGGTCAACGGGGTGGAGATCCCGAGCTACCGCGGCGACATGGTGAACAGCCCCGAGGCGACCGCCGAGGCCCGCCTTCCCGACCCGCGCCGGATGCTCGAGGGGTACTACCGGGCCGCCGCCACCCTCAACCTGGTCCGCTCCTTCACCCTCGGCGGCTATGCCGCGCTCGACCGCGTGCAGGCATGGCACCGCGCCTCGCTCGACGCACTTCCCGCCGGGCAGAAGTACGAGGACCTGGTCAGGCAGATCTGGAAGACCATGAACTTCATGAACGCCATCGGCCTCGACCCCAAGCACAACCCCCAGCTCAACCAGACCACCCTCTACACCTCCCACGAGGCGCTCTTGCTCGACTACGAGGAGGCGCTCACCAGGATGGACTCCACCTCCGGCGGCTGGTACGACTGCAGCGCCCACATGCTCTGGATCGGCGACCGCACCCGGCAGCTGGACGGTGCCCACGTGGAGTTTTTGAGCGGGGTGAAGAATCCGCTGGGGATGAAGGTGGGGCCGAGCCACAACGCCGACGAGATCAAGAGGATCATCGAGCGACTCAACCCCGAGAACGAGGCCGGGCGTCTCACCCTCATCACCCGCTTCGGCGCCGACCGCATCGGCTCCTATCTTCCGCAGCTCCTCAGGGAGATCAAGATCACCGGCTACAAGGTGGTCTGGACCTGCGACCCGATGCACGGGAACACCTACCAGAACGAGTACGGGCAGAAGTCCCGGAAGTTCGAGGATATCCTGCGGGAGATCCACTCCTTCTACGAGATCCACGAGGCGGAGGGGACGGTGGCCGGCGGGGTCCACCTCGAGCTGACCGGCGACCATGTCACCGAGTGCACCGGCGGGAGCCGCCAGCTTCTGGACAAGCACCTCCACCTCAACTACCAGACCAACTGCGACCCAAGGCTCAACGCCGAGCAGAGTGTCGAGCTCGCCTTCGAACTGGCCGAGATGCTCACTCCTCCCGTCCGTTAACCCGCCGGATCAAAAACAATTAGTCACCGCGACTGAATCTTCCCCCCTTCCACAAACTCCCCTCCCCCTTCAAAGCCTGCCGGCCGAAGCCTTGGCGAAGGCTGGAAGGCCGGGGGGGTGAGGATGGGGTTCCCCTACAGGAGTCACCCATGCGCCCGATCCGCAGAACTGAACGTCAAATCACCACCGAAGACGCCCTCTCCGTTCTCGAGGCCGCCGAATACGGCATCCTCTCCACCGTCGGTGAGGACAACCAGCCCTACGGCATCCCCTTGAGCTTCGCCGTCATGGACGGAGCCATCTATTTCCACTGCGCCCTGGAAGGGCACAAGCTCGACAACATCGCCCATAACGCCAAAGTGTCGTTCTGCGTGGTCGGGAAGACCAAAGTACTCCCCAACAAGTTCGCCACCGAGTACGAGTCCACGGTCGTCTTCGGCACCGCCTCCAAGGTTGAGGGTGCCGAGCGTCACAACGCCCTGCTGGCTCTCCTGGAAAAGTACTCGGCCGATTTCATGGAAGAAGGGAAGAAGTACATCGCGGCGAAAGGGAGCAAGACCGACGTCATCAAGATCACCATCGGCCACGTCACCGGCAAAGCCCGCCGGTAGCTGGGCCGATTCAGGGTGGGCACTCCGTGTCCGGCCGGTCGAAATACCGTGAGGTGGCAGGATGCTCCGGATGGAAGTTGTTTACATGTACCGTTGGTGGTAACGTTAGAAGTATCGTTAGGAGGTACCATCGTGGCTACAGTTCCCAAAATAGTTCCCATATCAGATCTTCGGCAGGATGCGACTGCAATACTCAAACGAATCTCCGCCTCCCAGGAGCCGGTCTTCATAACTCAACGAGGTAGGGCGACCGCCGTGATGGTAAGCCTGCAGGCGTTTGAGCAGACTCAACACGAGCTTGAAATCCTGAGGGTTCTCGCCCGCGGAGAGCAGGAAATAGAGACCGGGGAAGGTTATGAGCTCGACGCAGTCTTGGCCGAAGCGGATGAATATCTCAAAGAGACCGAATCTTGAAAGTCGTCTTTACCTCAACTGCACGCCGTCAGTTTCTAGAGGCGCTCGCCTATATCCGCCAGGAGAATCCTTCTGCCGCCATCTCCTTCAGGAAAAATGCGGAAGCAGTTCTATCAACTTAGGGACTTCCCTAACTCCGGCATGACCTTGCCGGAGTTCCCAGATCTGCCTTTCCGCGAGGCTATCGTCCCTCCCTACCGCTTCTTTTACCGGGTAAAGGAAAAGACCGTCTGGATCGTGGCAGTGTGGCACGGGGCGCAAGTTCCCCATGCGCCGTCGACCACTGTGGAGGGATGAGGCGATTGCAAGGGCTCGCTAGGGGCTCGGAAATGTCATGCATTGAATGATCAATTGAAGAGGAGGGAGCTATGGAGCGGGTTTCGACTGGGGAGGCGGGATGGGGGAAGATCCTCAGCCTGCCGGTCATCGTGGCGGCCTTGGGGTACTTTGTCGACATCTACGACCTCGTCCTTTTCAGCATCGTCCGGGTGCCGAGCCTGAAAAGCCTCGGCCTCCAGGGGCCGGAATTGATCAACCGCGGCGTCTTCATCCTCAACATGCAGATGGTCGGCATGCTGGTGGGGGGGATCCTCTGGGGGATCCTCGGCGACCGCAAGGGGCGCCTGAAGATCATGTTCGGCTCCATCCTCCTCTATTCGCTCGCCAACCTGGCCAACGGCATGATCACCTCCCTCCCCGCCTACGCCCTCCTCCGCTTCATCGCCGGGGTGGGGCTGGCCGGGGAACTCGGGGCCGGCATCACCCTGGTCGCCGAAGTCCTCCACAAAAGCGCCCGCGGCTACGGGACCATGGTCGTCGCCTCGGTCGGTGTTTCCGGCGCCATTCTGGCCAACTTCGTCGCCGCCAATTTCGACTGGCGTAACGCCTTCTTCATCGGCGGCATCCTCGGCCTCCTGCTCCTCATCCTCCGGATCAGCGTCGCCGAATCCGGCATGTTCAAGGACATGGAAAAGAAGGAGGTCTCCAAGGGGAACTTCCTCGCCCTTTTCACCGATCGCCGCCGCTTCGGCCGGTACATCGACTCCATCGTCATCGGCATCCCCACCTGGTTCGTGGTCGGCATCCTGATCACCTTTTCCCCCGAATTCGCCAAGGCGCTGAAGGTCACCGGCGCGATCTCGGCGGGTAACGCCGTCATGTACTGCTACTTGGGCCTCGTCTTCGGCGATTTCGCCAGCGGTCTCCTGAGCCAGGTTTTGAAGAGCAGGAAAAAGGTGGTGATGATCTTCCTCGGGCTCACCGGCCTCGGGGTGGTCTGGTACTTCCTGGCCGGCGGGGTCTCCACCGCCACCTTCTACGGCATCTGCACCTTCCTCGGCTTCGCCAGCGGCTACTGGGCCATCTTCGTCACCGTGGCGGCCGAACAGTTCGGCACCAACCTCCGCGCCACGGTCGCCACCACGGTCCCCAACTTCGTGCGCGGCATGGTGGTCCCCATCACGCTCCTCTTCCAGTGGGCCCGGGCGCAGCTCGGGCTGGAGGGAGGCGCCATCGCGGTCGGCGTTCTCTGCATGATCGTCGCCTTCATCTCGCTGTACCGGTTGGAGGAGACCTTTCACAAGGACCTGGACTACTTCGAGGAGTTTCTCTAAGGATTGCGCGCCCCCCTTCAAGGGGTGGGATGGGGGGCGGGGTGAGCTACGATCCTTAGATTTTATCGACAATGCCGATTGCTGCCCGACCAAAGAAAGACTGAAGGGGGACTGGCTGAAAAGCTGCCAGTCCCCCTTTTTCGTGGTAGCAAAGCGACCTCCCGGAGGTGCTGGAACCGGTAGCGCGCATCGTAGATCCGGACCAGCCGGTGGATGGCGAATTGGTCGCCGAGACCCTCTCCAACTATGAAACGAGCGCCTTCGCCAAGGGGATACTGAAGTTGAGCCAGCTGGTGATCGGCATCGGATCTATTTGCCAGGGGAAAATCGGGCCATGCTATAATGTTCTCAAAGCCAGACAGAGCCAGACAGGAGGACACGGTATGGCAAACATTCAGAAAAACCCCATCGAAGAACCTGGTGACCGGTCCTGTGACATCAAGTCCTGGTCGTCATCCTGCGTCAGAAGCGATGTCGAGGACAGCGGAGAAAAGTATCTCTGCCCGACCTGCGGGAAGATCGGCAAGCTCGACCACGAGATGCATCACGAGCATTTCCCTCACCTATCCGGTGATCCTGACCTGATGCACTGACCCCTTCGCCCAGCTAAACGACCAAGGCCCGCATGGCGTTCATTCCGGCGCCGCGCGGGCCTTCGTACTATCAGCCAAAGCCCTCCTGCTGCACGACGCCTGCCGGTGATGACCGCCGAGCGGTTCGAACTGGTACTGGAGGGGAGCATGGACCGCCTACCTTCATCCGCCGGTTCACCGACCGGGTGACCAGGCGCCGTGAGGGGCTCTGGTGGGAGCGGACCTTGATCGGCAGGTTTCCTCCAATGAGACTGCAGGGGCCACCACACCCATGAATTATTTGTCTTGAGGCGCGAGAGCCGGGTACGATAGAATGGATGTCAGTACAGGCAAGCTATCCAGCAGTACCACGCGCCGGTGTCGACTGTTTTTCATCAGGGACCGCAATGAACGGACAGTAGCGATGAACTGTTCCGGTTTCACATAGGTAGCAATGATAAGGATCGTAAGCGACGCCATATTCAGTAAAATCTGTATCACCGAGCCCGAAATTGCACGGAGAAAGCAGCTGGTGCAGTTCGAAAGCGGTGACATGGCCATCCTGGCAGGGTGCAGGCCCTGCATCGAGCGACAACTGGAAGAGATCGTCGCCGAGTTTTTCTCAGTGGTAGGCTCCGACCAAGAGGTGGCCGCCCTGATCGGTGACGGCGAAACCTTCCAGCACCTCCACGCAGCCCAGCGCAACTACATAATGGAACTGTTCGACGGGGTCACCGACCTCGCCTATGTCACCAACCGTCTGCGGATCGGGCTCCTTCACCAACAGTTGAGGGTGCAACCGAAGCTCTACCTTTCGGCGATGAGGGTTCTGAAGGAGATCCTCTTCCGGGCGCTGGAGAGGGGGATGGACGAGCCGCAGAGGGTGGTGGCCTCCTGCCGCGCCCTGGACAAGCTCCTCTACTTCGACATCACGCTGGTCTTCGACACCTACACCCACAGCCTCCTGAGCGAGGTCGAGAGCGCCCGCGACCGGCTGGCCAGCTACGCGGCCGACCTGGAGGCGCAGGTCGAGGAACGGACCCGGCAGCTGGAGGGGAAGATCACCGAACTGGAGAGAGCGCTCTCCCGGGTAAAGCGGCTGGAGGGGGTCATTCCCATCTGCGGGATCTGCAAGAAGATACGGGACGACCACGAGAGCTGGCAGCAGCTGGAGCTGTACATCTCCGAGCACTCGGAGGCGCTTTTCAGCCACGGCCTTTGCCCGGATTGCTATCAGAAGCAGATGAACGAGCTGAAGGCCTTCAAGGACGCGAAGGCAAACGGGAAGGTCGAAAAGGAAGGAAAGTGAAAGGGCGGCCCGTCAGGCCGCCCTCCTCGTTTTGTAGGACGTTGAATATCCCCTCGCCCCCCTTGGGGGAGAGGGTGCCCGAAGGGCGGGTGAGGGTGCTTTACCCGGCCTACCTCGGCTCCTTCGGCCCTTTCCCCGGCCCCACCGACTCCACCCGCGGCACCACGTTGGCAAAGAGCTTCCGGGCCATCTCCCTGACCTCCTCGGCATTCACCTCGGCCAGGGCCTGGAGCGAATCGGCGATCGCCTCCGGCGCCCCCAAAAGCGAGGTGGTATTGGAGATCCTCCGCACCTGGGTTTCCACGTCGTCCAGCGCCATCAGGCGGTTACTCCGGATCTGCTCCTTTGCCGCCTCCAGCACGTCATCGGTCACCCTCTCCTCGCTAAACCTCATCACCTCGGCATGGCAAACCTCGACCGCCTCCTGCGCGCGCTCCGCACTGGTCCCGCAGTGGATCATGAGTCCGGCGGTGTCGGTATAGGTCGACATCATGGAGTAGACGGTGTAGGCGAGGCTCCTGCGCTCGCGGACCTCCCTGAACAGCCGCGAGTTCATGCCGCTGCCGAGGATCTGGTTGAAGACGGCCAGCTTGTGCCGGTGCTCGTTGCCGGCAGGGGGAAGCGGATACCCCATGTAGAACAGGGTCTGTTCCATCGGCCGCTCGTAATGGGCGCTCTCCGCCACCGCCGGCTGCCATCCCGGCTCCGCACTGCTGGCCGTCGGGCGGCCGGGGGGAAGGGAGGAGAGGAGGCGGTGCGCCAGGTCGACGATCCGCTCGTGCTCCACGTCCCCCGCCACCGAGACGATGGTCCCCCCGGAAAGATAGTTGGTGAATTTGTGCTCCAGCAGGCGGTCGCGCGGGATGGACGAGATGGTCTCGGCGGTGCCGAGGATCGGGGTCCCGAGGGGATGGTTGCGCCAGAACCCCTGGTGGAATTGGTTGTAGATGAAACGGCCCGGGGTGTCGCTGTTCATGGAAATTTCCTGCAGCACCACCCCCCGCTCCTTCTCGACCTCGGCGTGCGGCATGGTGGCATTGAGGTACATGTCCGCCAGGATTTCGAAGGTCGGGTCTATCACCGAGGCGAGCGAGATGGCATAGAAGAAGACCTCCTCCTGGCTGGTGTAGGCATTGGCCCGCGCCCCGATCCTGTTAAAGTCGTCCATGATCTCGTCGGCACTGCGGGAGGGTGTCCCCTTGAAGAGCAGGTGCTCGATGAAATGGGAGGCTCCGCCGGAATCCCGGGTCTCGTTCCTGGTACTGCTGTCTATGCGGATCCCGATGGCGGCGCCTTGCATGTGCGGCACTCTCTGAGTCACTACACGGATGCCATTGGGCAACGTCGTCAGATTTACGTCCGGCAGCTTTTGATTCATTATCACTCACTCCTGTAGGTGTGCGGTTGGAAAGTGGTCACAACGATTATAACATTCGGGGGGACTTCAGCTAGAAGTTGATTGCGGGGAGGGGGAAAAGGTCATACTGGCGGCTGATTAAAGAGAGGAAAAAGGTCGGTGTAGGCCGGGGGAGAAAAGAGATCCATATCCCCTGGAGAGATCTCTTTAGGGGAGAGGGGGAGGGGTGAGGGAGGTTTCGAGGCGAAAGAGCTCCCTCACCCGGCCTTCGGCCACCCTCTCCCCTAAAGGGGCGAGGGTAAAATTTGATCACTTGAAGTCGGCGTAGGTGGAGATGACGAAGTTGCGCTCCTTGGCGTCCTTCTCGTGGCAGCCGAAGCAGTCGCGTACCGGGTCGAGACCGGAGGGCTTGCCATCGGGGGAGAAACCGGCGAACTGCCAGCCGCCGGATGCGGTCTGCTTCTTGTCCTTCTTCATCACCACGATCATGGTCCTCTTGCCGGGGAGCTGCTTGCCCCCCTCGTTTTTGATCGAGTAGTTGACCGCCACGAACTGGCTCCCCTCGGGGTACGGACCGCCGGTCTTGTACCCTTTCATGGCTTTCTTGTCGACGTAGATGTAGTGGATGCCGTAAAACATCGACTTCCTGTCGGGCTCCACCCTCGCCTTGCTCTTCGCCCATTTCTCGTACCCCCGGGGAAGCGAGACGCTATCGGCGGCAAGGGCGGCACCAGCCGCACCGATGAGGGCTCCCACGGTCAACGCGATGGCCACTGTATGTTTCATGTTTCCTCCTGATGATGTTGTAGTCGCCCTGGGAAAAAATACCACAGGCCGGCGGCAATTAAAAAACATTTAATTACCCGACATCTGCTCCTGCATGGTGGTGCGGAATTCGGAGAAGAGCGGGGCATAGACCGTGACCACCGTCTCGCAGAGCTCGTCGGCCACCACCTTGAGATAGCTGTTGCCGGCCTTCCTCCTGCTGCGGATCATCTCCAGCCATTTGTCGCCCGCGCTGATCAGCCCCCGTTCGAAGGCCTCCCGGGTCACGTCCCGGAATCCCACCAGTTCGGTGCCTTCGTACTCGAAAAACTCCATCATGGCATTCCAGGCGAGCTGGTGGGTGAACTCGAAGGTCTTGATGAGCCCCTGCAGCTCCACCGGGGTGAGCTCCCGCTCCTCCCTCAGCTTGATGGCATCCTCAAGCCGGGACAGGGCATCGGTGAACTCCATGAAGGTGCGGTGCCAGCGTTTTTTCCCATCGTTCATAGCATCTCCAGTCGAGGCCTGTTTCGGTGCAGCTGGATGGCCCCCTCGGTTGCGTGACAGTCAGTCGACCCAGCCGTGGCCGGCCCCGCCGGAGGCGGCAGGAGACCAGGGGAACTCCCGCAGGTGGTCGGCGAGCTCGTCCTTGTGGTAGCGGTCGATCTTCTTCACCAGGAGAATCACCGCCATCACCGCCGGCAGCGTGAAGATATAGACGCCGGTGACCGCCATCAGGTTTTCGCCGATGTACCAGGTTACCGACAGGTTGAAGGCCACCACGCAGAGATAGAGAAAGGGGGCATAGAGGGCGCGGTAGGGGGCCCGGACGATGCCCGCCGGCTTCTCCTTCCCCTTTCCCACCAGGCGGTCGATCAGCTGCAGGGCGGCGATCATCACCGCGCTCACCAGCCACCAGCCGAGATAATTGGAGAAGGGTACGCCGAAATGGACGCCCGCCTCGCGGTAGCCGTAGATCTGCCCCAGGAACCAGCGGTGCCCCTGCAGGGCCACCGGGTCGGTGACGATGTCGAGAAAGACCTGGAAAAGGGAGCCGAGCAAGAGGGCCGACAACGAGCGCCGGATGCGCCCGGTCTCCAAGAGGACCAGATCCCCCTTGCCCCGCTTGACCGGGGCCAGCACCAAAAGCGCCGTGCAGTAACTGCAGTAGCAGAGAAAGACGTAGGAAAGGGAGTCGAAGAAGGGGACGCCGGCGATCCAGAGCTCGCGGCTCTTGGTGGTCTCGATGTAGTAGTACCAGCCGTAGGGGAAACCGTTGTTGATGGAGGAGAACTCGGAGGCGAAGGCGATGAGGTAGCCTGCCACCGTGAACCAGAGAGTCTTTCGCCACCCGAGGTGCAAAACCGCCGCCACCAGGTAGCTCGCAAAAAACGCGAATACGTAGGGGCGCATGGTAAAGGTACCCACCGCCACGTTCAACCAATCAGCCATTACATCCTTCCACATGCCTGCTGCCGACGACCATCCCGACCGCGTCGGCAGCGTCCTATCCACCAAAGTAATTACCACTTCCGCCGGCCGCCCGTCCCCCCCATCCTCGGGGCACCCTCCCCTTGCAGGGGAGGGTGCCCCGAGGTTAGAAGAGCGTCCCGACGATCGACCCCAGCACCGAGATGGGACCGGTATCCCCCAGCCCCTCCATGGCCCGTTCCGCCTTTTTAAGGGTGGCAGTGGTATCGCGGTAGAGCTGGTCCTCGTTGACCAGCCTCCCGATGGTACCCTGGCCGGAGTTGATCTTCTGGGTGACCTCTTTGACGTTCTTCGAGGCGTCACGCAGGTCGTTGTAGAGGGAATCGTCCTTTACGAGCTTGCCGAGAGTCCCCTCGCCGCGGTTGATCTGGCCGGTGATGTCCTTGAAGTCCTTGAACCCCGCGTTGAGATCCTTGACGCCGGTCTTCAGGTCGGCAACCACCGATGACGCGTCGCGGTACATGGTGTCGTCGTTGATCAGCTTCCCGAGCGTCCCTTCGCCGTTGTCGATCCTGGTGGCGATGTGCTTGAAGCTCGTCATGGTGCTGCTCGCGTCCTGGTAGAGGGTCTTGTCGTTCAGAAGCAGCGCCAGCGAACCGTCGCCCCGGTCGAACTTCCTCGTGATGCTCGCGATGTTGGAGAGGGACTCGGTGATGCTGCCGCTGTTGGCGCCCAGGATGTCCGAGACCTGCTTCATCACCCGGTCCTGGTTCTTGTTGAGGCTGTTGACCAGATTCTTGGCGTCCTTGACCACGTCGCTCAGGTTGTCGACGATGATGTCGATGTTGGCCACGTCCTTGCCGCGTACCGTCCCCCCCGGCTCCAGAGGCGGCGCCTGCGGCGAGCCGAAGGAGAGCCCGAGGAACTGGCCGCCGAGCAGGTTGGTGAGCCTAAGCCCCGCCACCGTGTCGGTCTTGATCTGGGTCCCCGGCTTCACCTCGAAATCGATCTCGATCTTGTCGGAGAGGATCTGGATGTGGGTGATGCGGCCGACGTCCACCCCGGCCAAGCGGACCGGGTCGCCGACCTTGAGGCCGGTGATGCTCGACAGGTAGGTCTTGTAGGGGACGTTCTTCTCGAAGGGATTCCATTTTTCCCCCACCTCGAGAAGCACCCCGAGCACGACGAGGCCGAGGATGAAGAAGATCCCGACCTTCTTTTCTACCGAAATAGCCATAGACAAAAACCCTCCGTACTACGGGCGGCACAAAAAACGAACCGAAAGGGGAAACAGGCACCGTACGGGGCCACCCCCCTACATGAGCACCCTGGTCAGCACGTAATCGGCGACCAGGATCAGCATGAAAGAGAGTACCACACTCCTGGTGGTGGACTGGCCGATGCCGCGGGCGCCCCCCGAGGTGGCGAAACCGACGTAGCAGGCGACCAGCGCCACGATGGACCCAAAGACCACCGCCTTGGTGAGACCGATCCCGATCTCTTTGATCTTCAAGGCGGCGGTGAGACTGTCGTAATAGGTCGCGTAGGAGACGAAGATCTGCGGGTGCAGGTTGCTGATCAGCGCCCCACCGACGATGCCGATGCAGTCCGAGTAGATGACGAGGGCCGGCACGCAGATGATGCAGGCGATGAAGCGCGGCATGGCCAGGTAGCGGACCGGATCGATGTCGAGCGTCCGCAGGGCGTCGATCTCCTCGTACACGGTCATGACCCCGAGCTCGGCCGCCATGGCGGAACCGACCCGGCCGGCCACCAGGAAACTCGTCATGACCGGCCCGAGCTCGCGCACCATGGAGTGCCCGACGATGGCGCCGATGATGTTCTGCCCGCCGTACTTCTGGAGCTCGACTCCGGTCTGCAGGGCCAGCACCATCCCGACGAAAAAGGCCATGACGGCCGCCACCGGGAGGGTGTCGTAGCCGATGATGGCCATCTGGGTCAGGATGCTCTGCACGTTTCTGGGGGCCTCCCGGAAGTAGTACAGGGTCCTCCACAGGAGGATGAGCATCTCACCGAGGACCTGGTGAAAATAGAGTATCCTTTTCCCCAACGGCTCCAGGAACTTGGTCACTTCTTCCCCCATTTCAGCCCGTACGGGATCCAGAGGAGGGTCAGCTCCCGCTCGTCGCCGGTACGTTTCAGGCCGAACAGCCCCTTCAAGAGCTTGAACTCGCTCTCCGTCTTCAGCCCGCGGTAGGAGACCAGCGGGAAAAGCTCGTAGGCGAGCTCGTCTCCCCGGCGCTCCTTCCAGTAAAGGTTCCACAGAAACGAGGTGGCGGAGTTGCCGTCCTCGTCCCAGCGGCTTTGGTACAGCCGCCAGAGCGGGGCCCAGTTCTTCTCGATCCCTTCCTTTTCGAAGAGCACCGGCTCGACCGGAGCGGGCAGCGAGATGGACGAGATGCCGCTCGGCGTCCTCTTGTAGAGGAACAGGGGCCAAAGCGCCCGGCTCACCCGGTCGCGGCCGTCCTTGGGCCAGGTCTCGCGGCTTCCCCGGTACAGGAAGAAGAGGACGCGGTCGGTCTCCCGGTCGAACTCCTTGGAGCGGAGCTCCTCGTGCCGGTACAGCGGCCAGAGGTACCAGCTCTTCTCCCCGTCCGCGTACTGGTCGTGGGAGTACAGGGGGAGGAAGTTGTTCGAGTTCCGTTTTTCTCCCCGGATGGTGGAGACGAAGGGCCAGAAGTAATCGACCTCTTCCTGCTTCTTCTCCCGATCCACCTTGTACCCCATGAACGGCCAGAGGTAGCTCCGCGAGCTCGCCTTAGGCGACTCCATCCGGGAGTACAGCGGGAAGAAGGTCAGCTGCGACTTCGGATTGTCGGTGTTGAGCCCGGTATCCCACCAGGTGAAAAGCGGCCAGATCAGGTAGTGCTTTTTGTACACCCCTTCTTTGGCCGAATGACCGTAGAGGGGGAAGAACTCGAAACCGCTCTCCTTTTCCCCGGAGGTGGTGGAGAAGATGGGCCAGAGATAGTGCCGGGTGGTGGTCCCCTTCTTCACCGTGCTTCCGTAGAGGGGGAACATCACGAAATGGTACTCGTCCCGCCAGAACCGGTCGTAGATGTCGCCGTAGAACGGAAAGTAGGACCGGTACTCCCCGTGGCTCTCCGAGCGCCCGGAGATGTAGAAGGGGAACAGCATGGTCCCCTGCTCCTTCTTCCCGGCACCCTCGTCCTTACGATAATCGGTCTTTTGAAAGAGCCGGAAGACCTCGTAGGTATCGGCGAGCGGCGTGGTCTCGAAAAACGCCGACGGATAGAGGAAGTAGGTCGAGGTCGTCTCGTTTTTCAGGTTGTCGGTGCGGTAGAAGAAGGGACGAAAGGCGGTCTCCCTCCCCTCACCTTTCTTCTCGATCTTGATCAGCGGCCCCAAGATGGAGAGGTTGCTGAACCCCTCGGCGGGGCTGGTCCGGTAGTCGAGCAGCGGCCAGAGGGTGAAGATGGTGCCGTGGTCCGCCGCTTTGGCAGCCTCGGCCGCCTCGCAACGCGGGACAGGAAGGGCCACAAGCGCCGCAATGACTACGGCGACCACTGGCAGTAGTATCCTGGTAACCCGCGGGATGAAAGACATAAGGAGGAATAGTAACGTCTGCAATTAGCCATAGTCAATAAAAAACGTGGTTTAGCTTACCGAAAGTTAAGCTTATCGCAGAGAAAAACGGAGGACCAGATACAATTCCCCCCAAATAGGGGCAGCAGAGTCATTGTCTCCTGCCTCATAGATTTTTTTGCCCACCATCGACAGAGGTGGCAATGTCCACCATCAGATCGCAGGGTGGGGAGCCCTCTGCCCACCTTTCTCTCCAGCCGCAATTGTGCCCACCGATGTCGGAGCGGCCGAAGCTAAGTGCTGCCCCGCTTCAGGAAGTCTCTTTACGACGGGATTAGTCGCCAATTCTGACGCGGCAGACAACAGGTTGGTATTATTAACAGCAGATGGGGCAACGTCTAGCAGGGTTTGAATAGATGTCGCGGCAACTCCCTCCACTGGGGGGAGCGCGCCAAAACATGCGGAGAAAGGCCTAGGTTTCCTGAAGGAGGCCGCATTTAAGAGGTGTACATCACCCCTTGCTTGGATAGCTCGTCAGAATCCCATGGAATCTAGCTCCTGTGTTGTGGGTGGAGGGGCATATTGACAGTTGACCGGCATCCCTTGCTTGGATAGCGGATCGAGATGGCATGAAAGGAGGTTCACGCGTTGCGGGTGGAGCCCACATTAACATGGCCACTTGCACCCATAACATCGTTGAGACGTCAACGTATGGTGGGAAGAGGTTCAAGTGTTGTGGGAAGAGGTTCAAGTGTTGTGGGAGGAGGTTCAAGTGTTGTGGGAGGAGGTTCGCCAAAAATGTTAACGGGCACCCCTTACTTGGGCACCGCATCAACACGTCACCAGAGGAGACTCCCGTGTCGCGGGAGGAGGCCACCTTGACATATCCACCGGCACCCTCTACTCGCTGACTCGCCTACATGCCATGGGAAGAGGCGCTACTATTACGGGAAGGGACGCACGTTACACTGTCACGGGCACCTCTATTCAGGTGACGCGTCAACATCCCGTGGGAGGGTGATCCAAGTGCCGTTTTTTAGGAGGGAAGGTCCGGGTTTGTAGACGGATTTTGCAGTTAGGTCATGGCCAACAGAAAAATAGCCGGCGTCAAGATCGATCAAGACGCCGGCAAGTTGGCCTGATGCGGGGGCGATGGGAGGGGTTTCAAGTCACGAAGGTGGAGACCGGTTTGGACCAGTCGCTTACGCCGTTTTCGGTGATATCCCGGTACCTGAAGAAGGTATTGGCACCGGCTGTACACTCCATTTCCATCCTGGAATTGGGAGGAAACACCGCCTGTTCACCCCATGCCGCCTCATCTGCAGGATTGCCGGTGGTGGTCTGCACCTCGCGGCTGATAATGTTAGGTCCCCAGGGTGCCTCAAGGAGGACCTTTTTCGCTTCGGCAAGGTTTACCGCCACGGGTTCCTGGGGCGGGGCCGAAGCGGCAGACGGAAATGCGTTCGCAATCTGCGAGCTGCTGGTTTTGCCGTGCCGCTGCCGCAACGGGAAACCCGAGCTGCGCAAAGCGGCAAGGTTATCGCCTGCGGTCATCTCCACATAGTGGGCGAGCCTGTCCAGAAGGTTCTGAACTTCCCCCGCCACCTCGTTTCTGGTGGCAATGTTGTCCCGGTCCCCCCTGCCGCCAGCGATGATCCAGGAGTCGTACTTGTCTGCCAGGGCAAGACAGATAGCGAGCGACAACCCTGCCGCCCACGGTTCAGTGAAATTGGGGTTGCCGGTCATGTGAACGATTACGCCGCGGAAAAATATGGACCGCGCCGTGTGGGTCATCCCTGCGGTGCTGCTCTTCAACTTGCTGCCCATAAGAGCCTCCTTGTTGGGAGTTTCCGTTTTGGGTGCCGGCCCCAGCATTAGGTTGATTTAACATTAGATATTATTAACCTGATAATAACAAGGAAGGGGCCGAATGCAAGCGTGGGGGGATATTTTATGAACCGATGAGGCAGCAGACTTTTGGTCTCCTGCCTCATCGGTTTCATTCGAGAAAGGTTCCCGGTGGCCGACAGTTAGTACTTGCTGTCCGCGTAGTCGACCCAGCCGCCGGCCAGGACCAGGGCCTTGTCGAAGGGGGAGAGCTCGAACTGGATGGTCTCGCTCTTCCCGCCGCCGGCAACGGTCAGCCTCTGGTTTTCGACGTCGACCTCGATGGAGGCGTCAGTCGCGCCGGCGTAGCCGAAGAGGCGCTCGATCTGATCGGCCGGAAGCTCGATGGCCGCCATGCCGCAGTTGAACATGTTCTGCCGGAAGATGCGGGCGAAGGACTCGGCGATGACCACGTTCATGCCGTTCACTTCGAACACCCACGGCGCGTGCTCGCGGGAGGAACCGCAACCGAAGTTGGCGCGGGAAACGACCACGCCGCACTTGAGGGTCTTTTCCGACTTCGGGTCGAAACCGGGGAGTTTCAGGTCTTCCAGGAGGTAGGGCTTCAGGTCCTCCTTGGTGATCTCGGTCAGGTACTTGGCCGGGATGATTTCGTCGGTGTTTATGTCGCTACGGTCCAGAAAGAGGGCCGGGCCGCCAAAACTCTTCATATCGTCGATCTCCTTGTCAGTTAGAGGTATTTGCGCGGGTCGGCAATCTTACCCTCGATGGCGCTTGCCGCGGCGGTGGCCGGCGACAAGAGGTGGACCATGCCGCCTTTGCCCATGCGACCCATGAAGTTACGGTTGGTGGTGGAGGCGCAGACTTCGCCTTCGGCCAGGACACCGTTGCTCATCCCGAGGCAGGCGCCGCAGGTCGGGTTGGTGACACAGAAACCGGCTTCCATGAAGATGTCGATCAGCCCCTCGGCGGTGGCCTGCTTGAAGATCTGCGGGGTGGCCGGGGAGAGGATGCCGCGGACGTTGGGGGCGATCTTCTTCCCTTTGAGCACCTGGGCGGCGATCCTCAGGTCCTCGAGGCGGCCGTTGGTGCAGGAGCCGACGTAGACCTGGTCGATGGGGGTACCTTCCATCTCGGTCACGCTCTTCACCTGGTCGGGCTTGTAGCCGAAGGTGCAAAGCGGGGTGAGGTTGGAGAGGTCGAGGTCGATGACCTTCTCGTACTGGGCATCGGCGTCGGAGCACCAGGCGGAGTAGGCCTTGAGCGCCTCGTCCTTGGAGGCGAACTCGCCGGAGATGAACGGCCAGAGGTACTCGACAGTGACCATGTCCGGCATGCAGATGCCGGAGGTCCCGCCCGCCTCGATCGCCATGTTGCAAAGGGTCATGCGGGATTCCATCGACATGGAGGAGACGATCGGTCCGCCGAACTCGATGACGCGGTCGGTGGCGCCGTTGACGCCCAGTTCGCCGATCACGCGGAGGATGGCGTCCTTGGCGTAGACCCCTTTGGGGAGCGTCCCGTTCAGGTTGACCCTGATGGTCTTCGGCTCACGGAAGGCGCAGACCCCCTTGAGGATGCCGACTTCCAGGTCGGTGGTCCCCACCCCGGCGGCGAAGGCACCGAAGGCGCCGTGGGTGCAGGTGTGGGAGTCCCCCATGATCACGGTGTTGCCCGGACGGATGAAGCCCTTTTCCGGGAAGATGGCGTGGCAGACGCCGTTGGCACCGATGTCGAAGAAGTCCTTGATCTCGTGGCGGCGGGCCCAGTCGCGGAGCATCTTGGCCTGGGTGGCGGTCTTCGAGTCCTTGGAGGGGGTCACGTGGTCGATGACGGCCTTGATCCTGTCGGTGTTAAAGACACGGTCCTTGCCGCGGGCCATCAGGTCGGCGATGGCGATCGGGGTGGTGATTTCGTGACACATCACCACGTCGACCTTCAACACCTTGGTCCCGGCAAACGGCTCATCGACAAGATGGGCCGCGAAAATCTTCTGTGCGGTTGTCATACCCATGGGTGGCGTTCCTTTTACGTTAGTGGAATAAAATTGTCATGGTTGCCACAATAACCAAAGCAAAGGAACAAATCAAATTAATAATTGTTCAACGATATTAAACATTTGCCTTAAAGTTTCAGCATGTTATAATAGATCCCCATTCCAAGAGGGGAGCTTTCTCACATGCAACTGCGCTTTACCAGAACCAACGGCGAAATTGACCGACTGATCGACGAACTGCTCGACAAGGCAGGGGGAATTCATCACCCGGCACTGGCACGGGAGATGATTATCTCCGCTCTCAAAGCCGGGCAGGACACCGATTACCTTGCCGACTTGAAGCTCCTGAGCAACACCATGAAGGAGATGCGCTACACCACCCTGGTGTTCGCTCCCTACCGTCACACCAAAAAGGTAACCATCTTCGGTTCGGCCCGCACCCTCCCTGAAGAGGAGATGTACCAGAAGTGCGTGAACTTCAGTAACCTCTTGGCCGAAAAGGGATACATGATCATCACCGGCGGCGGTGGCGGCATCATGCAGGCCGGCAACGAGGGGGCCGGGAGCGATCACTCCTTCGCCGCCAACATCAAGCTCCCCTTCGAGCAGTCGGCCAACCCGGTCATGGTCAAGAACCCGCGCCTCATCACCTACAAGTACTTCTTCAACCGCAAGGTCGCCTTCGTGAAGGAATCCGACGCCATCGCCGTCTTCCCCGGCGGGTTCGGCACCCTCGACGAAGCGATGGAGGTCTTCACCCTGGTGCAGACCGGCAAGACCTCGCCCAAACCCCTGGTGCTGGTGGATGACGAGGAAGGCTACTGGGAGCATTGGTTCAGATTCATGAAGGAGCGACTGCTTCTCAAGGGTTTCATCTCGGCAGAGGACTTCTCGATCTTCACCATCACCAAGAGCTACGAAGAGGCAGTCCAGGTCATCGACGACTTCTACACCAACTACCACTCCATCCGCTTCGTCAACGGCGAGCTCATCATCAGGCTCACCAAGGAGCTCACCACCGAGCAGATCGAGATGCTCGAAAATGAGTTCCCGGAGCTGCGCCTGTCGGGGAGCCGCATCCAAGCAATCCCGCCTCGACCGGAAGAAGCAGACGAGCCGGACCTGCTCTCCCTCCCAAGGCTCGGGTTCCGCTTCCACCACCAGCACTACGGGCTGCTGATCGCCTTCATACGGCGGCTCAACACCTTCTGAGCCGGCTGATTTTGAAAGACAAAAACCGGTTATGAAGAAAATATTTTCTTGACAAGCTTATTATACGATGTTAATTTTTTTCCCGACGCCGCTGGTTTCCGAGACTGATACGCCGAAAAGCCAAGGAGACTCTCTCCTTTGTGCCGATTCAGGCACCTATAGCTCCGGGAAACGCAGCAACCATCGTAGATCCGGCTGAGATCCGGAGGTAACAAAAGGAGGCAGGAAAAATGGCACAGGGTAAAGTAAAATGGTTCAACGACGCTAAGGGTTTCGGGTTCATCGAGCAGGAGAATGGTGAAGACGTGTTCGTCCACTTCTCCGCCATCACCGGCGAAGGCTTCAAATCCCTGGCTGAAGGGGAATCGGTCTCCTTCGACGTTACCAACGGGCCGAAGGGTCTGCAGGCTGCTAACGTCAAGAAGCTCGGCTAAGTCTCTCTAGCCACCCAGTAGAAAGGCCCCGTCGGAAGATCCGGCGGGGCCTTTTTCGTTTCTGATTTTAAACAGTCCTCCCCCCTGCCCCTCTCTCCTAAGGGGCGAGGGGATGTGTTGTCATTGCGCAAAAAGGGGACTGGCACCTGCGGAGCCAGTCCCCTTCCCATTCCAGAAGTTTTCAACCTAGAACGTAGAACCTGTTTCAAACGTTAGAGCGGTTCGATGTCCCTCGCGGTGGCGACGGCCAGCCTGTTGAGCGCGTCGATGTACGCCTTGGCGGAGGCCTCGATGATGTCGGTGGAGGCGCCGCGGCCGATCACGTTCTTCTCCCCTTCCGACACCCTGACGGTAACCTCGCCCTGGGCGTCGGTGCCGCCGGTGATGGAACCGACGTTGTACTGGACGAGCTTCGGGTCCACCTTGGCGAGCTTCTTGATGGCCTTCAGCGTAGCGTCGACCGGGCCGTCGCCCAATTCCGCCGTCCTCACCTGCAGGCCGTCGATCTCCATCTGGACGGTGGCGGTAGCCACGGCGAAGGATCCGCAGGTCACGGTGATGTGGGAAAGCTTGTACTTCTCCTTCACCCTCATCACCTCGTCGGCCACGATGGCCTCCAGGTCCTCGTCGTAGACCTCCTTCTTGAGGTCGGCGAGGGCCTTGAAGCGGGTGAAGGCCTTGTTCAGGTTCTCCTCGTCCAGGTCGTGTCCCAACTCTTCCAGCCGCTTCTTGAAGGCGTGGCGGCCGGAGTGCTTGCCGAGCACCAGGGCGCTCGCCTTGAGCCCGACCGATTCCGGGGTCATGATCTCGTAGGTGGACTTCTCCATCAGCATGCCGTGCTGGTGGATCCCCGCCTCGTGGGCGAAGGCGTTGGCGCCGACGATGGCCTTGTTCTGCTGGACCACGATGCCGGTCACCGCGGTCAGCAGGCGGCTGGCCGGGGTCAGCTGGTCGGTCACCACGTTGGTCTTGAATGGCAGGATGTCGCCGCGGGTCTTGATGGCCATGACGAACTCTTCCAGCGAGCAGTTACCGGCGCGCTCCCCGATGCCGTTGATGGTGCACTCGACCTGCCCCGCGCCCGCCTGGACGGCGGCGATGGAGTTGGCCACCGAGAGGCCGAGGTCGTTGTGGCAGTGCACCGAGATGACGGCGTCGTCGATGTTCTTCACGTTGTCCTTCAGGTACTTGATGATGTCGAAGTACTCGAAGGGGATGGTATAGCCGACGGTGTCGGGGATGTTGACCACCTTGGCGCCGGCGTCGATGACCGCGCCCACCACCTCGGCCAGGAATTTCCGGTCGGTCCTCACCGCATCCTCGCAGGAGAACTCGACGTTCTTGGTGTAGCCGCAGGCCCTTTTGACCCCCTTGACCGCCGACTCGAGCACCTGGGACGGGGTCATCTGCAGCTTGTATTTCATGTGGATGTCGGAGGTGGCGATGAAGGTATGGATCCTCCCCCGCTCGCCTGCGTACTGAAGTGCCTCCCAGGCACGGTCGATATCCTTGAAACCGGAGCGGCAAAGGCCGGCGATCTCAGGACCGGTGATGGTCTGGGCGATCTTCTTGACCGCCTCGAAGTCACCTTCCGAAGCGATCGGGAAGCCGGCCTCGATCACGTCCACGTTGAGTTTCTGCAGCTGCTTCGCGAGGCGGAGCTTCTCCTCGATGTTCATGCTGGCGCCCGGGGACTGCTCCCCGTCTCTGAGTGTGGTGTCGAAGATCTTGATGGTCTTTGGTTCCGTTTTGTTCACAATCTTCCCCCTGTCTTATTATTAAACTGCGGTTGGAGAGAAACTCATTGGTTTATCTCTCGATTATCCCAGATATCCGGTCAAAAGCCATCGGCCGCTGGCTTAAGGCCGGAAACGAAAAAAGCCTCCGCCCCAGTAAGGGGCGAAGGCTTTGAAAGCTTCCGCGGTACCACCCTTGTTCGTCCACCGAAACGGCGGACCTCGTTAGCCCTTAACGCGGGCGGACGGCCGACGCTAAAGCCCGGTCCTGCGGCTCTTCACGACGGCGGCTCGGAGGCGAGTTCACCTTGCTTCCACACCGGTTCGCAGCGACCACCGGCTCTCTGGAGAGGAAGAGAAAGGCTACTACTCCTCGTCAATGCCTTTGACGAATTTTGGGGATAATAACAAACCCCTGACACGTGTCAAGGGTTTTTTAAAAACATCGTTTCACTCACCCCCGCCGTCAGTCTCAGCGTTCCCTCCCCTTCAAGGGGAGGGGCAGGGTGAGGATGGGGTAAAAATCCCCCCTACTGCGGCCTCTTTCCGGAGCTGATCATCTCCTCGTGCCCCTTGTGGAGCGCCTTTTCGAGCCGCCTCCTGCGCGGCCAGGTCATGACGAAACCGACCGGCCCGGAGAGGATGTAGCAGATGAAGACGGTGAAGAACATGATGGCCGGCTCGGCGGCGATCACGATCAGTAAAAGCACCGCCAGCACCAGGAAGGCAAACGGCTGACGCTTGATCAGGCTCGGGTCCTTGAAGCTGTAGTAGCGGACGTTGGAGACCATCAAGAGAGCCAGGAAGTAGATCAGGATGATGACCGGGAGCTTGTTGTAGGTGCTCGGCCAGTGCATGTGGTAGAAGAAGAGCACGGTGGCGGAGACCATGCTGGCCGCGGCCGGGGTGGGAAGACCGACGAAGCGCTTGCTTTCCACCGTGTCCACCTGGACGTTGAAGCGGGCAAGCCGTAAGGCCGCGCAGACCAGGAAGAGGAAGCCGGCCAGCCAGCCGAGCCGTCCGAACGGCCGTAGCGCCCAGCAGTAGACCAATAGCCCCGGTGCCGCCCCGAAGGAGACCACGTCGGCCAGCGAGTCGAACTCGACCCCGAACTTGGAGGCGGTACCGGTCAAGCGGGCCACCTTGCCGTCCA
The DNA here is from genome assembly GCF_054784495.1 of Geomonas sp. Red276. Taxonomy (NCBI): domain Bacteria; kingdom Pseudomonadati; phylum Thermodesulfobacteriota; class Desulfuromonadia; order Geobacterales; family Geobacteraceae; genus Geomonas; species Geomonas sp. Red276. The sequence goes on along the minus strand of NZ_BLXW01000016.1, from coordinate 16,491 downwards.
GGCCGTCGAAGACGGAGGAGGCGAGCACCCAGAGGGCGGCGGTCCGGTAATCGCCGTTGATGGTGGAGACCATGCTGTAGAAGCCGGCGAACAGGCTTCCGGCGGTGAAGAGGTTGGGGAGGATGTAGATCCCCTTGCGCATCCCCTCCCTCTCTATCTTGGCCGTCTCTTCGTTCACGGAAGTATCCCCAGGATGGTCTCCCCTGCGACGGTCTTCTGTCCCATGGCGACCTTGATGGCGGTCCCGACCGGAAGGTACACGTCCAGCCGGGATCCGAAGCGTATGAGCCCGTACCTGCGACCTTTGGTTAGCATATCCCCAACCTTCGCGTAGCAAACGATGCGGCGGGCAATGAGCCCAGCCACCTGCACCACCACCATCCGCGCCCCGGTCGGGGTCTCCAGCACCAGCCCCTGCTGCTCGTTCTCGAAGCTCGCCCGCTCGTCACGGACGTCGTAGAACTTACCCCTGGTGTAGAAGTCGTCCACCACCTTGCCGTCGATGGGGGCCCGGTTGATGTGGACGTTGAAGACCGACATGAAGATGCTGACCTTCTCCATCTCCTTTTGGGTGTGCGGCTCGACCACCTTGCCGAGGAAGATCACCAGGCCGTCGGCCGGGGCGATGACCGCCTGCTCGTTGGTCGGGGCGGTGCGCTCGGGGTTACGGAAGAAGAAGACGGTGAAGAGGGTCAGCAGCCCCCCCAGGACGGCGGGGGCGTAGAAGGCCGGGTGAAGAAACTGGCCGGCCACCGCCAGAAGGACGGTGGCGGCCAGAAATCCCAGGATGAACGGGAACCCCTCGAAAGCAACCGGGGTGTTAGTATTGCGCATTCAATAACCTCATGTGTGAACTGGGCGGAAATATCTACCCTTTCCAGCCTTTGGCCCCGCGGCCGATGACGACCGGGCCGGTGGAGACCAGCTCTTTCAGCCCGAGCGGACGGAGCAGCTCGATCATGGCGCTGACCTTGGCGGGGGTGCCGGTGGCCTCCAGGGTGTACGACTTGGGGGTGACGTCGATGACCTTGGCGCGGAAGATGTCGGCGATCCTCAGCACCTCGGCCCGGCTCTGCTCTTCGGCGTTCACCTTGACGAGCACCATCTCGCGCTCGATGGCGTTCTCCGGCTCGAAATCGATGACCTTGATGACGTCGATCAGCTTGTTGAGCTGCTTGGTGATCTGCTCGATGATCTGCTCATCCCCGCGGGTCACCACGGTGATCCTGGACAGGGATTCGTCGTTAGTGGGGGCGACGGTAAGCGAGTCTATGTTGAAGCCGCGTCCGGAAAAAAGCCCCACCACGCGGGAAAGGACGCCGAACTCGTTCTCGACCAGCACTGCAATCGTGTGTCTCATGTATTTCCCTCCGTATCAGTCTGTAAGGTTATTCCCAATCAGGAAGCCAGCACCATTTCGGTGAGCGAAGCGCCGGCCGGAACCATCGGCAGCACCTTCTCTTCGCGGGCAACTTTGAATTCCATCAGCACCGGTCCCTTGGTGGCGAAGCCCTTCTTGATGACTTCGTCGACCTCGTCGACCTTGGTGGCCCTAAGGCCAGTCGCCCCGAACGCCTCGGCGAGCTTGATGAAATCGATGGGAAGCTCCATACAGGTGGAGGAGTAACGTTTGTCGAAGAACAGTTCCTGCCACTGACGCACCATCCCGAGGAAGTTGTTGTTGAGGATGACGATCTTCACGTCCAGGCGGTTCTGGACCATGGTGGCAAGTTCCTGCATGTTCATCTGGAAACCGCCGTCGCCGCAGATGGCGATCACCTGGCGGCCCGGGAAGCCGGCCTGGGCGCCCATGGCAGCCGGAAGGCCGAAACCCATGGTGCCGAGCCCGCCGGAGGAGAGGAGGGTTCTCGGGGTGGTGAAGCCGAAGAACTGGGCGGTCCACATCTGGTGCTGACCGACGTCGGTGGCCACGATGGCGTCGGGATCGGAGAGGGCCCGGAGCCTCTGGATCACGTACTGCGGCTTGATGGTGGAGCCGGTCTGGCGGTAGGTGATCGGGTGCTTCGCCTTCCAGTCGTCGATCTCGGCCTTCCAGGAGGCGAACCCTTCCTTGGCGGCCGCGAGGTCCTTGGCCTTGGCGTGGGTCACCTTGAGCATCTGGGTCAGCACTTCGCGCACGTCACCGACGATCGGGAGGTCCACCCTCACGTTCTTCTTGATGGAGGTCGGGTCGACGTCGAGGTGGATGATCTTCGCGTGCGGCGCGAAGGAGGCGATCTTGCCGGTCACGCGGTCGTCGAAGCGGGCGGCCACCGCGATCAGGAGGTCGCAGTGGGAGACCGCCATGTTGGCGTAGTAGGTCCCGTGCATGCCTAAAAGCCCCAGGGAGAGGGGATGATCCTCGGGGAAGGAGCCAAGGCCCATGAGGGTGGTGGTGACCGGAATGTCGAGCTCTTTGGCCAGGGTGGTCAGCTCTTCGGAGGCGTTACCGAGGATGACGCCGCCGCCGACGTAGATGACCGGCTTCTTGGCCTGGGCGATCATGGCGACCGCCTTCTCGATCTGCCTCGGATGACCTTCCACGGTCGGCTTGTAGCCGCGGATATCCACCGTCTCCGGATACTCGAACTCGGCCTGGGCGATCTGGATGTCCTTGGGGAGGTCCACCACCACCGGGCCGGGACGTCCGGTACGGGCGATGTAGAAGGCCTTCTTCATGATGAGCGCGAGATCCTTCACGTCCTTCACGAGGAAGTTGTGCTTGGTGCAGGGACGGGTGATGCCGATGATATCGGCTTCCTGGAAGGCGTCGTTGCCGATCAGCGCGGTCGGCACCTGCCCGGTCAGGATCACCATCGGGATGGAGTCCATGTAGGCGGTGGCGATGCCGGTGATGGTGTTGGTGGCGCCGGGGCCGGAGGTGGCCAGGGCGACGCCGACTTTGCCGGTGGCCCGGGCGTAGCCGTCGGCGGCGTGAACGCCGGCCTGTTCGTGACGAGGAAGGATGTGCCTGATCTCCTTGAAGGAGAACAGCTCGTCGTAGAGGTTGATGACGGTACCTCCGGGATAGCCGAAGATCGTGTCGACCCCCTCCCGTTTGAGGCACTCCAGTACGATTCGTGCACCGCTCATTTTCATAGGTATACCCCCATACTGCGGCAGATACTCTGCCGGCTATGTTAGATCCCGCGTCCGGTAAGACGAAAGACCACTTGAAAAAACAATCCAAGTCCCCTGAAGCCTGCCAGCCCTCGGTAAAGGGAGGCCTGCCTCTGCCCCTTCGGTAAAGGGGGTCGGGGTGTTACTCCGCCGTGGTAATGGCGCCAGTGTGGGCCGAGGTGACAACCTTGGCGTAGCGGGAGAGCCAGCCCTTCTTGATCTTCGGCTCGGGTGCGCTCCAGCGGGTCTTTCTTTCCGCCAGGACTTCGTCGCTCACGAGCACCTTGAGAGTGCGGGCCGGGATGTCGAGTTCGATTTTGTCGCCGTCTTCGATGAGGGCGATGGGGCCACCCACCGCAGCCTCCGGAGAGATGTGGCCGATGCAGGGGCCGCGGGTGCCGCCGGAGAAGCGGCCGTCGGTGATGAGGGCAACGGAGTCGCCCAGGCCAAGGCCCATGAGCGCCGCGGTCGGGGCCAGCATCTCCCGCATCCCCGGACCGCCTTTGGGGCCTTCGTAACGGATCACCACCACCTCGCCGCTCTTCACCACGCCACCCATCATGGCGGCCATGGCGAGATCTTCCGAATCGAAGCAGCGGGCGGTGCCGGTGAATTTCATCATCTTCTCGCCGACGCCGGACTGCTTGACCACGGCGCCTTTGGGGGCGATGTTGCCGAAGAGGACCGCGATCCCCCCTTCCTTCTTGACCGGTGCGGAGAGCGGGTGGATGACGGTCTCGTCGACCGCCTGGAGGGTTCCGGCGATCTCCTTGGTGGTCATCCCGAACACGGTCGGGCAGTCGTGGATCTTGTCCCCCAGCTGCTTGAGCACGCCCGCCACGCCGCCTGCCGCATCGAGATCCTCCATGAAGTGCTCGCCGGCAGGGTTCATGGATGCCAGCTGCGGAGTCTCCTTGGCCAGGATGTCGAAGGTCTCCAGCGGGAGCTCGACCCCCGCCTCGTGGGCGATGGCCAAAAGGTGCAGCACGGTGTTGGAGGAGCCCCCCAGCGCCAGGTCGACGCGGATGGCGTTCTCGAAGGCCTCGCGGGTCAGGATGGAGCGCGGGGTGACGTTGTTACGCACCATGTCGACGATCTTCTCGCCGGAGGCGAAGGCGATGCGGCGCTTCAGCGCGGAGACGGCCAGGGCGGTGCCGCAGCGCGGAAGGCTCATGCCGAGGGTCTCGGTCAGGATGGCCATGGTGTTGGCGGTGAAGAGCCCCTGGCAGGAGCCCATGCCCGGGCAGGCATTCTCCTCGCAGCGGGCGAGTTCCTGGTCGTCGATGACGCCGGCCTTGTAGCGGGCCATGGCCTCGAAGGTATCGGTGACGAAGGAGTACTTCCGGCCGGCGTCGCCGCGGCCGCTCATCATGGGGCCGGCGGTGACCACGATGCAGGGGATGTCCAGACGGGCGGCAGCCATCAGCATGCCCGGGGTGATCTTGTCGCAGTTGGTGAGAAGGACCAGGCCGTCGAGGCGGTGCGCCTCGGCTACCGACTCCACCATGTCCGCGATCAGCTCGCGGGTCGGCAGGGAGTAGTGCATCCCCTTGTGCCCCATGGAGATGCCGTCGCAGACGCCGGGGATACCGAAGAAGAAGGAGTAGCCTCCGCCGGTGTGGACCCCCTTCTCGATGAAACGCTCGAGGTCCCTCATCCCGACGTGCCCCGGGATCAGGTCGGTGAAGCTCGTGGCAATGCCGATGAAAGGTTTACCCATTTCGCTCTGGGGAAGACCGGTCCCTTTGAGAAGAGCGCGGTGAGGAGTACGTTCCAGGCCCTGGGTAATAGTATCGCTACGCATTCTTTATCTCTCCCTGCTACAGTCGCGGCCCGTATGAGGCGGCCGACCGGCGGTTTGGTGAGGCAAAAACGATGAAGTTCAGCGAACTTATCGACTAATGAATCGAACGATCAAGATAATACATTAACGGCCACCTGTCAACAGCAAGTAGAACAGCGTTAACGGGGAATAGGGCTTATGTGATCGTATTGGAAAGGGAATTACGAAAGGAGCGAACGACGCACGCCAGGCTTCTCCGAGGCAACCCATACGGCCCCCCCCCCTTTGCGAAGGGGGACAGGGGGGATTTCAGCGGCTCGGGCTCTCAGGGTAGGATGGGCACCCCGTACTCCGAAAGAGAAAAACCAGCCCTCACCCGGCCTTCGGCCACCCTCTCCCCTGAAGGGGCGAGGGTTAGCGAAAAACTACGCCGCCGCTGCCTCGCGCTTCCTTTTGGCGATCTCGGCCTCGGAAGCGCGCAGGTAGGTGGGGTTCAGGAGGGCGAGCGGGGTGAACTCTCCCCTGAGGCCCTTGTCGAGCGCTATGACAGTTCCCGCCGAAGCGCGCGGGAGGTCCGCGTTCCAGGGAGCAAAGAGTGCCTTTTCTCCCAGCGTCGACTCTATCAGGGCACGGTAGCGAACGGCCCCTTCACCGAGAAAGATGGTGGGGGAATCGATGGCGGCCAGGAACTCGGCCGGCGGAAGCACGGCATCCGGCACGAGTGCCGTGGGGAGTGAATCGCACCGGTAGAGCCCCGCGTACACCTCGCTTTTGCGGGCGTCGAACAGTGGTGCAACCGGCAGAGAGGCGTGGGGAAGATTCATGGCCAGCATGGCGAGCGAGGAGAAGCCGATGGCGGGTTTTCCGGTGGCGAGCGAAAGCCCCTTGGCGGTGGCGATACCGACCCGAACCCCGGTGAAGGAGCCGGGGCCGAGGGAAACGGCGAAGGCATCGAGCCCGGCGGGTGTGAGCTTGGCAGCGGCCAGAAGGTCCGAGATCGAAGCCGACAGGCGCCCGGAATTGCAGCGGTCTTCACCGAGGATGCATTCCCCGAGGAGTTTGGTGCCGTCGCTCAGTGCTACCGAGGAACAGTTACTGGAGGTATCAATCGTTAAAATCTTCAAGGCAGCTATTTCCTACGTGAACTAAACCCATTCGGACCGGAACCCCATCCTCACCCTGCCCCTCTCCTTGAAGGAGAGGGAACCTAGCGCCCCCTACCTTACAGTTTCGCCCCGGTGAACATACGTGCGATGTCGTTGTAGAAGGCGAGGATCATCAGGCTGATCAGGAGCACGAGGCCGATCTGCTGGGCTATCTCCCGGGTTTTCTTGCTGACCGGCCGCCCGATGACCACCTCGATTCCGAAGAAGACCAGGTGACCACCGTCCAGGATCGGAACCGGAAGCAGGTTGAGGACGCCAAGGTTGACGGAGAGAAGGGCCACGAAGGCAAGGAAGTTGACGCTGCCGGCCGCCGCCTGCTGGCCGGCCATCTTCACGATCATGATCGGCCCGCCGATGGTGTCCAGCGGAATCGCCCGCTGTACCAGCCGGACCATCGAGAGCACGGTCATCTTGATCATGGTCCAACTCTGGACGGTACCACGGGAAAATGCCTCGTCGACCGGGAACTTGTCGATTACCGTGTCTCCCGCCGCTACCACTCCGATTACCGGGCGGGTAACCTTGTCACCGAGGATGGTCTTGGTGGTGCTGCTTTCGGGGGTCACCGTGAAGGTCAGGGGAGTGGTGCCGCGCTTGACGGCAATCTGCAGGGGAGCGATCTTCCCTTCCGCGATGATCTTGGCGAACTCGTCCCAGCGGTTGACCGGCTTGCCGTCGATGGCCGTGATGAGGTCACCGGTCTTGAGGCCGGCCTTGGCGGCAGGCTTGTTGGCCATGACTTCGCCGACCTTGGTGGTTACCGCGGGCACCCCCATCATGAAGATGACGATGAAGATCAGCCAGGCCGAGAGGAGGTTGAACACCGGGCCGGCCGCCACGACGGCCATCCGCTTGAGCGGGTGCTTGTGCGAGAACGAGCGCTTGATGTCCTCGTCGGTGAGCTCGACGTCCTCCCCCTCGCCAACCATCTTCACGTAGCCGCCGAGCGGCAGCGCGGAAAGGAGATACTCGGTCTCTCCCACCTTCTTGCCGACCACTTTCGGGCCGAAGCCGAGGGAGAACTTCTCGACACCGACGCCGAACAGCTTGGCGAAAAGGAAGTGGCCGAATTCATGGACAAAAATGAGCGCCCCAAGGGCGATGATGGCGAAAAGCATGCTCATGGATTTTCCCTTTGCACCCCATTTCCGTAAAGAACTGGGGTCGCGTGATCACTATGCTCCAGAAGCGTAGCTTACTTCATTGTACCCGGCAATTCCGCTTTCCCGCTACTGTACGCCGAGGACTTCCTTCGCCTTCGCCCGCCCCCAGCGGTCCGCCTCGAGCACCTCTTCGATCGACTTCAGCTGGTGAGCCTGGTGGAGGTCCATCACCTTCTCGATCGATTCCGGAATGGCCATGAAGCCGATGCGGCCGTTGAGGAAGGCGTCGACGGCAATCTCATTGGCGGCGTTCATGACGGCCGGCATGCTCTCCCCCTCCCCCGCTGCGCGGTAGGCGAGCTTGAGGGCCGGGAAACGGTCGGTGTCGGGGTTGAAGAAGGTGAGCCCGGAAAGGGTGGTGAGGTCGAGCGGCTTGACGCCGGAAGGAACGCGGGCGGGATAGGTCAGCGCGTAGGCGATCGGCCCCTTCATGTCGGGTACGCCCAACTGGGCCATGACGCTCCCGTCGATGTACTCCACCATGGAATGGATGATGCTCTGCGGGTGGATGTTGACGGCGATCCGCTCCACCGGGATATCGAAAAGCCAGCGGGCCTCGATGACCTCCAGCCCCTTGTTCATCATGGTGGCCGAGTCGACGGTGATCTTTTTCCCCATGCTCCAGTTGGGGTGGTTGAGGGCGTCGGCGACGGTGGCCTGGGCAAGCTGCTCCTTCCCCCATTTCAGGAAAGGTCCGCCCGAGGCGGTCAGGATGACGCGGGCGATGTCCTGGTCGCGGTGGCCGCACATGGACTGGAAGACCGCGCAGTGCTCGGAGTCGACGGGATAGAGCTTCACCCCTTTCTCCTTCACCAGGTTCATCACCAGGTGGCCGGCGGTGACCAGGGTTTCCTTGTTGGCCAGCGCCACATCCTTGCCCGCCTTGACGGCGGCGTAGGTAGGAACCAGGCCGGCGGCGCCCACGATGGCGGCCACCACCATGTTGGTCTCGGCAGCGGTGGCCGCGGCGATCATCCCCTCCACGCCGTGCATGATCTCCGGCTTCTTGCCGGTCAGCATGCGGGAGAGCGTGCGGGCGTTATTGGCGGTCAGCACCGAAACCAGTTCCGGCTGGTAAGCCTCGATCTGGCTCTTCAGGAGTTCCAGGTTGTTGCCGGCGGTGAGGGCGATCACCTTGAACATCTCGGGCTGGGCGGCCACGACGTCAAGGGTACTTACTCCGATGGAACCGGTCGAACCGAGAATGGTCAATTTTTTCATAAAGATCCCTCGTAAACGAAGAACAAGTTCTAGGTTCTACGTTCTAGGTTCTACGTTGAAACCTATTGGCAGAGCAGAGAACTAAACTTTCAACGTGATTGTAACCTCGTACAACGCCAAGTTTCATTCTTCTAGTCCTATGAGCCTTCAACGTGGAACGTAGAACTGGTTCCAGAAGTTAAGGGGGTAGGTTGCGTTGAACGGCTTCTCCGTGAAACGCAACTCTTTCCGATACTGCGGGAAACGTCGCGTTTCGTCCCTCAACGCGACCTGCAGTTCTTCAACGTAGAACGTAGAACATAGAACTTAGAACCGGTTTCAGAAGTTGAAGTACGCGTAGTAGAATGCGGCCGGGGCGGCGAAGAGGATGCTGTCCAGCCGGTCCAGGACGCCACCGTGTCCGGGGAAGATGGTCCCGGAATCCTTCACGCCGCAGCTTCTCTTGATAAGCGATTCGAACAGGTCGCCCAGCTGGCCGAGGAGCCCCAGCAGCAGGGCGGTCGCCACGCAGTCCAGCGCGGTCAACTCGTGGAAAAAGAGCGCCTTGAAGATAAAGGCACCCGCCACGCTGCCGGCCAGCCCGCCGGCGGACCCTTCCACACTCTTCTTCGGGCTCACCGACGGGTAGAGCTTGGTCTTCCCCAAGGTCGACCCGACGTAGTAGGCCGCCGAGTCCCCGCTCATGACGATCACCATGATGAGGAAAAGCCACGAGACGCCGTGGGGAAGCTGCCGGATCAGGATCAGGTGGGAAAGAAGCAGCGGGACATAGAGAAACCCCATCAGCAAGACGGCGGCGTCCCCGGCGGCTCGCGGGATCTCCCTGAACCTGAAGAGCTCGATGAGAGAAAATCCCAGCACCAGCACGGTGAGCGCCATCAGCGGGATGATCCGGTCGGGAGCGAAAAGGGTGAAGACGGAGAGAGCTCCCGCTAAGGCGGCGAGCCTCCCCTCGGCGCGCCGCGCAGGGAGCGCCATCCGGTAGAACTCGTCGAGCCCCAGCAGGGAGAGGAGGAAGACCAGTACGGCGAATTGAACCACGCCGGCCTTCAGGATGAATATGATCACCAGCGGCAAAAGTACGGCTGCGGTGGCTAGTCGTTTGATAGCGGACTCCTGTAGGCTCCAGCCGTCGGGCTGAAGCGGCATTGCCGGATAGTACGGCACAACGTGAGCCGATTACGGTAACCGAGCAAGGTCCTCTCAGGAGGGCTCTTTGCGGAGCTGGTCGCTGGTCATGCCGAACCTGCGCTCCCGGGACTGATAGTCCCTGAAGGCCCTCGCCAATTCGTTTCTGTCGAAGTCCGGCCAGTTGACCTCGGTGAAGTAGAGCTCGGCATAGGCGAGCTGCCAGAGCAGGAAGTTGGAGATGCGCATCTCCCCGCTGGTCCGGATGAGGAGGTCGGGGTCGGGAATTCCCGCGGTGTGCAGGGAGGCGCCGAACATCCGCTCGTCGATCTGCTCCGGGTCGAGCTTTCCTGCCGCCGCGTCGGCGGCGAGGCGTTTGGCGGCGGAGACGATCTCCTGGCGCCCGCCGTAGGAAAGGGCCAGGGTCAGCAGCATCCCGTTGTTACCGGCAGTCTTCTCAATAGCCTGATCGATCTCGTGCTGGATGTCCGGGGGGAGGTCAGAGCGGTTTCCGATCACGTTGAAACGGATGTCGTTCTGCATCATCCTCTTGATCTCGGCGCGGATGTACTTCTTCAAAAGCGCCATCAGCGCCTTGACCTCGGTCTTGGGGCGCAGCCAGTTTTCGGCCGAGAAGGCGAACAGGGTCAGGTAGCGGATGCCCAGCCGCGAGCATTCCTCGACTATCACCCGGACCGTCTCCACCCCTTTCTGGTGCCCGACGATCCGCTGCAGCATCCGTTTCTCAGCCCAGCGGCCGTTACCATCCATGATAACCGCTAGATGAACCGGGAGTCTCTCCGGTCTTAAACTATCCATAGTCACCCTAGAAACAAAAAATCCCCGTGATACGGGGTTTTGCGCGGGAAGGTACGGGCGAGCCGCGCTGGCGGTGGGGCTGGCGGGGGCGCATACCCCCGCCGCCAAGGCCTTGTTAGACCTCCATCACCTCTTTTTCCTTGTGAGCCACCACCTCGTCGACCTTGGCGACGTGGCTGTTGGTGGCATCCTGGACATCTTTCTCCGCCCTCTTCAGGTCGTCCTCGGAGATCTGCTTGTCCTTCTCCAGCTTCTTCAGCTGGTCGATGGCGTCGCGGCGGATGTTCCTGAGCGCTACCTTGGAGTCCTCGGCATCGCGCTTGAGCCCCTTCACGATATCCTTGCGGCGCTCCTCGGTGAGCGGCGGGAGCGACAGGCGGATCAGCTTGCCGTCGTTGGCAGGGGTGAGGCCGAGGTTGGAGTTGAGGATGGCCTTCTCGATCGGCGCGATCATCTTGTTGTCCCAGGGCTGGATGGTGATGGTCCTGGCCTCGGGAACCGCGAGGGTGGCCACCTGGTTCAAGGGGCTCGGGTTTCCGTAGAAATCGACCCGGACATCGTCCAAAAGGGCGGTGGTGGCGCGGCCGGTGCGGATCTTCTGGAAGTCCTTCCGGAGCGCCTCGATGGTCTTGTCCATGTGGACGTTCAAATTGGCGATGACATCCTTGATCATTGCTATTCTCCTTCTTTAACCAGGGTGCCGATCGGCGCGCCGGATACCACGCGGAGTACGTTGCCTTCGGTGGTCAGGTCGAAGACGATGATGGGGAGGTTGTTGTCCATGCAAAGGGAGATGGCGGTGGCGTCCATCACCTGGAGCCCCTTTCTCAGCACTTCCAGGTAACTGAGGCTCTGGTACTTGGTGGCGGAGGGGTCCTTTTTGGGATCGGCCGAGTAGACGCCGTCGACCTTGGTCCCCTTGAGGATCACGTCGGCGCCGATCTCCATGGCACGCAGGCTCGCCGCGGTGTCGGTGGTGAAGTACGGGTTGCCGGTCCCGGCCCCGAAAATCACCACCCTCCCCTTCTCCAGATGCCTGATGGCGCGCCTTCTGATGTACGGCTCGGCGACCTCGGCCATCCCGATGGCGGACTGGACGCGGGTGTCCACCCCGATCTTCTCGAGGGCGTCCTGCATCGCGAGGGAGTTGATCATGGTGGCCAGCATCCCCATGTAATCGGCGCTGGCGCGATCCATCCCCTTGGAGGAGGCAGCCAGGCCGCGGAAGATGTTTCCACCGCCGATGACCAGGCAAAGCTCAACGCCGGCCTCCACCACGGCCTTCACCTCGCGGGCGATGGCGGTAATGGTCAGGGGGTCGATACCGTACCCCTGCTCGCCTCCCAGGGCCTCCCCGGAAAGCTTCAGGAGCACTCGTTTGTAGTACGGTTCTGGCATGGTTGTCACCTTCGTTGGTAAACAAGAAAAATCCCGTGCACCTGTCGGTCAGCGGGTAAAAAAAGAGCCGCCCATTTTCATGGCCGGCTCTTCTGGGTCGCTCTAGACGCCGGCGGCCGCGGCAACTTCGGCCGCGAAGTCGCTTTCCTTCTTGGCGAGCCCTTCGCCCAGCACGAACTTGGCGAAGCGGCGGACGCTCATGTTCTCGCCGATGGAGGCGATGGTCTCGTTGAGGTAGGTCTGGACGCTCTTGTCCGGATCCTTCACGAAGGCCTGCTCGAGGAGGCAGATGTCGGAGTAGAACTTGTTGATCTGGCCTTCGATGATCTTGTCGATGATCTTGTCCGGCTTGCCGCTTTCCTTGGCCTTGTCACGGTAGATGGCCTTCTCGCGCTCGAGGAGCTCGGCGGGAACTTCCTCGCGACGGACGTACAGCGGGCTGGCGGCGGCGATGTGCATGGCGATGTCGCGTACGAAAGCCTGGAAGTTGTCGTTCTTGGCCACGAAGTCGGTCTCGCAGTTCACTTCCACCAGGACGCCGATCTTGCCGCCGGCGTGGATGTAGGAACCGACCATACCTTCGGTGGCGGCGCGGCCGGCCTTCTTGGAGGCGGCGGCGAGGCCCTTGGTGCGGAGGTAGTCGATCGCCTTCTCGTGGTCACCGTTGGTTTCGGTCAGGGCCTTCTTGCAGTCCATGAGGCCGGCACCGGTTACTTTCCTCAGTTCGTTTACCATTGCAGCGGTAATGCTCACGTTATCCTCCACAGCCTCCCGCGCCTGTTCGGCGCGGGGACTCATCATGTAGTTTTCGAAACGAGTGGGATGTTGCCGGGAAGAGGGGATTAGGCCTCGCCGGCAGCCTCTTCGGCGACTTCCTCGGCCGGAGCGGCGAACTCCTCCTCGGCGCCGGTCTGGAGACGGGCGTTGCGGGCCTGGGCGCCTTCGAGCACGGCGTCAGCCATCTTGCTGGTCAAAAGGCGGATGGCGCGGATGGCGTCGTCGTTGCCCGGGATGACATAGTTGATGTCGTCCGGATCGCAGTTGGTGTCGACGATGGCGACGACCGGGATGCCGAGCTTCTTGGCTTCGCTGACGGCGATCTCTTCGTTCTTCGGGTCGACCACGAACAGCACGCCCGGGGTCTTGCCCATCCCCTTGATGCCGCCCAGGGTCTTCTCGAGCTTCTCGCGCTCTTTGCCGAGCTTCAGCTGCTCTTTCTTGGTGTAGGCTTCGATGGTGCCGTCGGCGATCATGGCGTCGAGGCGCTTGAGGCGGTCGATGCTCTGCTTGACGGTGGAAAAGTTGGTGAGCATGCCGCCCAGCCAACGCTCGTTGACGTAGAACATGCCGCAGCGCTGCGCCTCTTCGGCCACCGAATCCTGGGCCTGCTTCTTGGTGCCGACGAAGAGGACGGTCTCACCGGCCTGGGCGGCTTCGGTCACGAAGCTGTAGGCGTTCTTGAAGAGACGGACGGTCTTCTGCAGGTCGATGATGTAGATACCGTTACGGGCGCCGAAGATGTACGGCTTCATTTTCGGGTTCCATCTCTTGGTCTGGTGACCGAAGTGGACACCCGCTTCCAGCAGTTCTTTCATGGTGATGTTCGACATGTACTTTCTCCTTTGGTTTGGCCTCCGCCACCCGCATGCCGGAACCCGCCGAAGCAGGCACCACCGGCACTTGATGACATGGCGTGCGAATTTAAAGCAGCAAAGGTATATATCACAGCAATGCGGGATTGGCAAGGGGTTTCCCTAACTCTGAGACGCGCCCGCGGACCATCCCCTCCCCCAGTCAACCCCTGTACGGCCCCGGTCGAACAACGGCATCCTTTCTGAAACACACCTACCCGACCATACCTGCCCGCGTCCGGCGTTATTCCATGGCCGGCAGCCGGGCGAGCCCCCTCTCCGCGAGCTCCCAGAAAGCGCGCACACTCGGGCGCTGCAGGTTCTTCACCGACGTCGCCAGCCCTACCTCGTAGGGATCGAGCCGCGGGGCATTCTCCAGCACGGTCACCTCGTCCCGGAACGGGCTCCGCTCGAGGACGAGCCGCGGCACCACCCCCACCCCGCACCCCAGGCGCACCATGGCGATGATCGCCTCGTTGCCGGAGACCTCCGAGGTGATGCTGGGGGCGATCCGGTGCTCCTTCAGCCACTGGTCGAGCCGCCGCCGGGAGAGCCCGGTCTGGGGAAGGACCAGCGGGGTGCGGGCCGGGTCGAGGGACTCCTCCTTGACGGCCAGGGCGAACCCTTCCGTGCGGGGGGCGATGAAGATGAGGGGGATGGTCACCATGGGGAGAAAGGCGAGCCCGCTCTTCGAGCCATCCGGAAGCGGCGCCACGGCGAGGTCGATCTCCCCTCGCTGGATCTGCGGGATGGCCTGCTCCGCCGCCCCGGTCCTCAACTCGAGCTGCACCTCCGGGTACCGCCACCTGAAGTTCTCCAAAAGCTGCGGGAGCAGGCTGTAGACCGCGGTGATGGAGGCGTAGATGGAAAGGGTTCCCGCCACCGCCTGCTCGTTCTTGATGGCCAGGCGGAAGTTTCGCCACTCGTCCAGGGAGAGGCGGGCGTAGCGCTTCAGCCTTTCCCCCGCCGGGGTCAGCAGCACCTTCCGGTTGTCCCTGATAAAGAGCGGCTGCTCCAGCTGCTCCTCCATCCGCTGGATGGTGCGGGAGAGCGCGGAAGGGCTCAGGTTACAGGCCTGGCTCGCCCTGCCGAAATGCAGCAGCTCCGCCAGGGTGAGGAAAACTTCCAGCTCGCGCATGTCCATTAGAACGCCCCGTGGTACAATGGTACCATCTCATTGGTCTCCCCCCTCCCTTCGCGCCTTCGTTCCCGCCCAGCCTTCCCCTCTCTTTCCAGGTGGGCCAGCCGCTTCCCGAGATACGTTCTGGCGGGTGGACATCCCTTTGCCAGTGTTGCAGAAACTGCAACACAATATGCACAACAATTCACTTTACGCAATATTAAATTTCCGGTACTGTCTGCACGCTATCACATCTATACCCCACCAAACATAGAGGAGAGAAAAGATGGGAGAGAACTACTTCAACACCCTGCCGCTGCGTCTCCAGCTGCAGGAACTCGGCTGCTGCCGCTTCATGGACGCCTCGGAATTTTCCGCCGGCTGCGAGTACGCCAAAGGCAAGAAGATCGTCATCGTCGGCTGCGGCGCCCAGGGGCTCAACCAGGGCCTCAACATGCGCGACTCAGGCCTGGACGTCTCCTACACCCTGCGCGCCGAGGCGATCGCCGAGAAGCGCCAGTCCTACCGCAACGCCGTCGACAACGGCTTCAAGGTCGGCCCCTACGAGGAGATGCTCCCCACCGCCGACATCGTGATGAACCTCGCCCCGGACAAGCAGCACTCCAAGGTGGTCGAGACGGTCATCCCGTTCCTTAAGCAGGGCGCCGTGTTCAGCTACGCCCACGGCTTCAACATCGTCGAGGAAGGGACCCAGATCCGCAAGGACCTCACCGTCATCATGGTGGCCCCGAAGTGCCCGGGCTCCGAGGTGCGCGAGGAGTACAAGCGCGGCTTCGGCGTGCCGACCCTGATCGCCGTTCACCGCGAGAACGACCCCAAGGGCGACGGCCTCGAGATCGCCAAGGCACTGGCCTCCGCCCAGGGCGGCGACCGCGCCGGCGTGCTGGAGTCCTCCTTCGTCGCCGAGGTCAAGTCCGACCTCATGGGTGAGCAGACCATCCTCTGCGGCATGCTGCAGACCGGCAGCATCCTCTGCTTCGACAAGATGGTGGCCAACGGCATCGCCGCCCCCTACGCCGCGAAGCTGATCCAGTACGGCTGGGAGACCGTCACCGAGGCCCTCAAGCACGGCGGCGTCACCAACATGATGGACCGCCTCTCCAACCCCGCCAAGCTGGTGGCCTTCAAGCTGGCCGAGGAGTTGAAGGAGATCATGCGCCCGCTGTTCCAGAAGCACATGGACGACATCATGAGCGGCTCCTTCTCCAGGACCATGATGGAAGACTGGGCCAACAACGACGTGAAGCTCCTCACCTGGCGCGAGGAGACCGGCAGGACCGCCTTCGAAAAGACCGAGGCCGCCGGAGAGATCACCGAGCAGGAGTACTTCGACAAGGGGATCCTGATGGTCGCCATGGTCAAGGCCGGCGTCGAGCTCGCCTTCGAAACCATGGTGCAGACCGGGATCGAGCCGGAGTCCGCCTACTACGAATCGCTCCACGAGACCCCGCTCATCGCCAACACCATCGCCAGGAAGAAGCTGTATGAGATGAACCGCATCATCTCCGACACCGCCGAGTACGGCTGCTACCTCTTCTCCCACGCCTGCGTGCCGCTTTTGAAGGACTTCATGTCCAAGGTCGGCACCGACGTGATCGGCAAAGGGCTGGAGCTGAAGGACAGCAGCGTGGACAACACCCTGCTCGTCTCGGTGAACGGCGCCATCCGCAGCCACCTGGTCGAGGAGGTGGGCGCCGAGCTGCGCGCCGCCATGAAAGGGATGAAGAAGATCGTCTAGGCGGTCCTTCTCCAGACGCAAAAAGGCGCCTTCCACCAGGGGGCGCCTTTTCTTTTCCTGATTAGCGCCAATCTTCCGCTGGAAGACAAGCGCGACATATTACGTCGTAGGTGGTTCATATAATCACGGCACATTCCATCCGAGGAGGCTGCCGTGAAGAATCGTTTCCAGTTCCAGTCAGGC
>NZ_BLXW01000015.1:0-130902 GCF_054784495.1 Geomonas sp. Red276 | reverse complement strand
GCAATACCCTCTTCGACGAACTGCCGATACTTCGCCGCTGCGGACTTTTTTCGCAGGCCGAACAGCTGCAGCACCTCGTCGACGGCCTGGCCGGGAAGGGTGCCGTTGCCCATGATGACCGAATGGCCGCTCCACTTGTAGTCGTCGAGGGATTCGATCGTAGTGGCGAGGCCGGCACGAAGCGGGTTGAGGTGGATGTAGCGAACGAGTTCAAGGAGGTACTCTTCCTCGTCACAGACGATTGATTTGTAGCGATTCTGAAAAAGGTGGCCGGTGCGACGATGCCGAAGGTTGAAGGTGACGGCGTAGGCGGTGAGCAGGCGCCGCATCAATTCGGCCAGCTTCGCTTTGGTCGGGACGAGCAGCAGGTGTACGTGGTTGTCCATAAGGGCCCAGGCGAGGCATTTGGTTTCGGTTTTGCCGAGTAACTGGGCGAGGCGGTTGACAAAAGTCGACCTGTCGCGGTCATCGTTGAAGATATCCCTCTTCTCGATTCCTCGCACCATCACGTGTTGAAGAACACCCGCTATGTCTATGCGCGGCCCCCGTGGCATACGGGAAGGATAGCCGAGGAGGGGAGAAACTCAACTTACTTAACAACGTCCCCCTCGCTCCCCGGTACGATCTGAACGACAATCTGACTCACCAGTTGGTGCCGCTGAACAACACCTCGACCCGGTTTCTCGATACCGAGTTCCGGTACGACGAGCTCAACCGGCGGACCGACCTGATCGATCACGGCGACCGGACCGTCACGACCCACTATCGCCTGGACGGCGAAGGGAACGTCACCTTGGTGACCGACCCGAAAGGGCAGTCGATCCATCAAACCTTCGACGCGCTGAACCGCCCGACCGACGCCAGCTACCTGGGCGCCGCGTCACCGCTCAACACGCTGACCGGGCGGCATACCGACTACGACGAGAACAACAACGTCACGGCGGTCACCGAGACGAAGACCTCGCCCGACGGGCAGACCGTCACGGACGCCACCCGGAACACCGAGTACGACATCTTCGACCGGCTGAAGAGCTCCCTCCAGCGCGACCTGAAGATCGACTACCGGTACGACAACAACGGCAACAGGCTGAACGTCGCCACCTCGGTGGCGGCTCCCGGGGGCGGGTGGCTCCCTTCGGGCTCGACCGCCTATGCCTACGACGAGCGAAACCGCCTGAAGACGGCGACGCCGGGCGGGCAGGGGGCAACCGGATACTGCTACCGGGCCGACGGACTCACGGAGAGCATCCGCTACGGGAACAACACCAGGAGCGTCTACGACTACTTCGACACCAAGCGGGTCAAGTCGATCCGGAACCTGAGCGGCGGGTACGACCAGTTGGACCGGCTGACCAGCTACACCGTGCAGGCCGGGGTGGAAACCACCAGGAACGACTATAGTTTCGAGGGATACAACCGGAAGACCGAGACGGTCACGGTGAACGGTCAGCTGCGAAACGACAAGACGTACAACTACGACGGCGCCAACCGGCTGGTGACCGTGGTGGACAACGGGCCGCAGCCGAAGACCGTGACCTACGGCTACGACGATAACGGCAACACCGTCCGGAAGACCGACAGCAGCCTCAACGCGGAGTACGCGGACACCTACTTCGACTACGACGTCCTCAACCGTCTGGTCCAGGCGAAGCAGGCGGGGAACATGCTCGGGCAGTATGACTACGACGAGAACAACCTGCGCATCCGCAAGCTGTTCGGCTCGGGCCCCGCGATCACCTACTACCACGACGGCCAGGCCGTCATCGAAGAGGTGAACGGGACCGACGACACCCGTCTCAAATACGGCTACACCAACGGCCTTTTGAGCCTGACCACGCCGGACGGCACCCAGTACTACCACCGCGACGCCTTGGGCAGCACGGTCAACCTGACCGACCAGTCCGGCAACGTCAAAATCGACTACATCCTGAGCCCCTTCGGCCGGATCGTTCAGAGCTTCGGAGACAGCGTCAACACGCATATCTTCACGGGGAAGGAGCATGATCAGAACACGGGGCTGGTGTACTTTGGCCAAAGATACTACGATGCCGACACGGCGCGGTTCACGACCGAGGATTCGTACCTCGGAAAACCGGACACCCCGCCGTCCCTTCATCGGTACCTGTACGCTTACTCTAATCCGATGGTATATGTTGACTTGTTCGGAAACGCAGCATGTGTCGGAGGGGACTCAAGGATTGCTCCAAAGACCGGTTTATCCCTGATGGTCAGGACACACCTTTTGCTAAGGATAAAGACGCCTGGAAAGATCCTGGTTACTTAACCCCTGTTGTTAAGGATCTCGTCCCGAAAGGTACGGCCCCGGTCGCTTCTGATCAACACGTCTTTACTGAACACTATGAATTCATCCCGCATGTCTACAAAGATGGTGGAGGGGTGGTTTATTATGAGATGAAGAATCGGCAGAGCGGGCGGGTAGACTATACAATAAACCCCGATGAATTTAAAGGCTACGCAGATAATGAAGCAGCTGTGTGGAGAGGTGCTAATAGATTCTACTCGCTTACTACTGAACGAAAGTCCACAATAGAAAGCCAAAGAAGTCAGTATGAGCTTTTGAGAGGACACTTCAGTGACAGCTTGAAACACCTCGGCACAGCATGGTCCGAGGCTTTAAAAGAGCCTGAAACCTATATTGAAGCCTTAATTTCACTTGGAGTTGTGACAAAATCAATACCTAAAGCCTCATATACTACTTCTAATGGTAGGTGGAAGGTTGGAGATGATATATACAACCCCACTGCTGCAGGTAATGATCCATCTTGGACTACAGTAAGAAACAGATTCTGGAAAAATGAGGCAGCAAAACCAGATGCTGAAGCAATGTGGGGACTTGAAAACATTCAACGTATGAAGAAAGGCCTTGCACCTCAAAGGTATAATTACGATAAAGGTGGAATGGAATCTATGGACCTGAGCCATGAACCAGTTCCTTATCGGGACGGTGGCAGAAAGATCGTTCCAAGATGGCCACAAGATCATGCCGCAGTTGATCCTTACAGACGTCCTGGTATTAAAATGACTAAAACACTATCAGAAAAATTTATAGAAGCCAAAGGGCAATCAATTGAATATGATGGCCACTGCCTAATACCTATTTTAAAATTAAAAGTCACAGACAATTCTGTTTTAAGTATAAAAAGAGTATCGCATAAACAGACAGTAGAACAAGGTATGCGAATTAAGATAGACCATGGTGACCTTGTTCTTGAGGAAAACACATATAAAGATGTGGTTATTTGGGCAGACCATAGCCCTGAGGAAGTGACACTTGTTTGCAAAGCCAAGAAAAAAACAATTGTGAAAATATGGAATGTATGGAAATACAACGGAGTAATGCACGCTTGGATTGGAAACAGTGGCATGATTGTCGAAGAAAAGGATAATCAGGTTACATTGTCATGTAGCGATGGAACAAACGCCCCGGATTTCACGGACATAGTTTGTGAAATTAAGCACACGTAAGGGGCACTGTAAGGGGGTCAGATTTGTAAAATTTACAAAAGCTAATCCTTTGGTGTGGTGGAGGCAAATCCCGCCGACAAATGGGGGGGCTGGGGGACGCCGCTAAGCAGGTTGAGTAAACGGTGGGGCGGGCCTTAGTTCTAAGCTCGACGGTTTGTGAAGTGTTAAGGACGGGCGGCATGAGAGGGTGATTGCCTTCATAGCCCCTGGAAGTGTTCTTTGGCAATCCAATAGGCAGCACTGCTCCACTCGTCGGTGGCGCGGGCGGCCGGTCTCCACCACCGACGGCTACGGCATGGTCTTGGTGGGCGAGACCGACGCCAACGGGAACACCACCACCCATGCCTACGACAACTCCCGGAACCTGCCGACCGGCACCACGCTCGCGCAGGTAACCGCGGCGGACGGCTGCGTTTCCGCCAACGGAGCCCCGCTCGCCTTCGTCTACGACGGCGCGAAGAATCTCGTCTCCTCCACCGACGCGCAGGGGGAGACGACCAACTACGGGTACGACAGGGAGAACCGCCGCACCTCGGTCAGCTTCGCCGGCGAGACCACCCAGACCAGGTACAACTTCTTCGGCAAGCCGACCTCCATCATCAAGCCGCTCGGAAACGGGAAGGTCTTCTTCTACGACGCCTTCAAGCGGCTCACCGGCGTGACCGAAGGGGGGCCGGTAAAACCGGGGCAACCGGTGGACAGCATCGTGGCCGGCCTTACCACCAGCTATCGGTACGATCTGAACGACAATCTGACTCACCAGTTGGTGCCGCTGAACAACACCTCGACCCGGTTTCTCGATACCGAGTTCCGGTACGACGAGCTCAACCGGCGGACCGACCTGATCGATCACGGCGACCGGACCGTCACGACCCACTATCGCCTGGACGGCGAAGGGAACGTCACCTTGGTGACCGACCCGAAAGGGCAGTCGATCCATCAAACCTTCGACGCGCTGAACCGCCCGACCGACGCCAGCTACCTGGGCGCCGCGTCACCGCTCAACACGCTGACCGGGCGGCATACCGACTACGACGGGAACAACAACGTCACGGCGGTCACCGAGACGAAGACAGCGCCCGACGGGCAGACGACCGTCACGGACGCCACCCGGAACACCGGGTACGACATCTTCGACCGGCTGAAGAGCTCCCTCCAGCGCGACCTGAAGATCGACTACCGGTACGACAACAACGGCAACAGGCTGAGCGTCGCCACCTCGGTGGCGGCTCCCGGGGGCGGGTGGCTCCCTTCGGGCTCGACCGCCTATGCCTACGACGAGCGAAACCGCCTGAAGACGGCGACGCCGGGCGGGCAGGGGGCGACCGGGTACTGCTACCGGGCCGACGGACTCACGGAGAGCATCCGCTACGGGAACAACACCAAGAGCGTCTACGACTACTTCGACACCAAGCGGGTCAAGTCGATCCGGAACCTGAGCGGGGAGAACGTCTTCTCCAGCTACGACTACCTGTACGACCGTAACGGGAACCGGACGAGCCAGACCGAGCAGCAAAACGGCATCACGTGGTACACGAGGTACTACACCGCGGCGGACGGCAGCGGCAACCTGAGCGGCGGGTACGACCAGTTGGACCGGCTGACCAGCTACACCGTGCAGGCCGGGGTGGAAACCACCAGGAACGACTATAGTTTCGAGGGATACAACCGGAAGACCGAGACGGTCACGGTGAACGGTCAGCTGCGAAACGACAAGACCTACAACTACGACGGCGCCAACCGGCTGGTGACCGTGGTGGACAACGGGCCGCAGCCGAAGACCGTGACCTACGGCTACGACGATAACGGCAACACCGTCCTGAAGACCGACAGCAGCCTCAACGCGGAGTACGCGGACACCTACTTCGACTACGACGTCCTCAACCGTCTCGTCCAGGCGAAGCAGGCGGGGAACGTGCTCGGGCAGTACGACTACGACGAGAACAACCTGCGCATCCGCAAGCTGTTCGGCTCGGGCCCCGCGATCACCTACTACCACGACGGCCAGGCCGTCATCGAAGAGGTCAACGGGACCGACGACACCCGTCTCAAATACGGCTACACCAACGGCCTTTTGAGCCTGACCACGCCGGACGGTACCCAGTACTACCACCGCGACGCCTTGGGCAGCACGGTCAACCTGACCGACCAGTCCGGCAACGTCAAAATCGACTACATCCTGAGCCCCTTCGGCCGGATCGTTCAGAGCTTCGGAGACAGCGTCAACACGCATATCTTCACGGGGAAGGAGCATGATCAGAACACGGGGCTGGTGTACTTTGGCCAAAGATACTACGATGCCGATACCGGGAGGTTCATTACCGAGGATTCCTACCTCGGAAAGAGCGACACGCCGCCGTCGCTCCATCGGTATCTCTACGCTTACTCGAACCCGACGGTGTATATCGACTTGCAAGGCTACGCATCTGAAAAATCAGAAGAAGGGCTTTGGAGCCGAATCACCCGTTGGAAAGAAGAAGCTACAGAATGGGTTGGAAAACAGGCCGAGGATTTGACCAACAGATTCAGGGGGAACTACCAGGCCAAGGTCCACCGTCGGCTGGCAGAAGCAGATGGCAGTAACCCAGACGAAGCTGAAGCTGCTTCCCGAAAACATACAGCAGAAATTGCGCATGATGCTGGAAAGCAAGCTGCTGACATATCGCGGCCTGCGGTTGAAGGTGTCGAAATTGTCATAGAGAATACAATTGCCGGAGGTCTTGCTAAAGGAGCTGCCATTTTAGGTAGCATCAAGAACGAGATAAAAGCTGGGGAAGCTTTAGTTACAGTTGAAGATAAGTTGGGAAAGGCCTTTTCAAAGTTTAAGTCGCTTTTTAAGGATGAGCAGGTTGTTAAAGAAGAAGTTGGCGCAGTTGAGGAATTTGCTGCGAAGGGTGTAGAGTTGAAGCAGTATGGAGGTCCGGGTGGTGGGCATCATGTCCCTGCTAAAAGTGCATTCTCTGGTGCTTCAGGTTACGATGTCAATGCGGCTTTAGCAATACCAAATGCTGAATTAGCTAGGTTGGGGGTAAGGCATGGGGTGGTTACTGGTGCTCAGCAAACCCTGTATCGTTCATTTGCACAAAGTGGCGAAGCTTTGACATGGGAAGCAATGGAGCATATAGAAACAAAAGCACTTATTCGGGGTGGTATGAAACCTGAAATGGCAGAAACAACTGTAAAAAAAGCTGTGCAGGCCTTAAAAGATGCTGGGGTAACTGGACCAACAAGAATACCGTGGGGGAATTAACATGCCGACAATTGAAATAGAAGAGTTTGCTAAGAAATTGGTTGTAGAGGTTAGGGATGCTGCAATCCAAAGTAGTGATAGAGAGTTACAGCCAAACGCAGGGTCTCCCGTTGCTATACGGTGGAAAGAAAGCGCAATAGATGGCCAAATTGAAGCGATAGCTAAAACCTTGATACCAGATATTGTTGATGACACAATATTCTACCTTCTCCAAGCAATTGACCAAGGTCTCCTAAAGCTCTCTTTCACAGATTCAAACGGTAAAACGATAGACTTGGAAAAAGATGGATTTGGTGAACTGTCCGGGTGGTATATGGGGAGTGATGGCTGGCGTAAAATGTATTCGAAAGAGCGTTTTGTGGATGATTTTGCCGATTTGACGTAACAAACGACCGTTGTGGTTTAAATTTGTTCTTTGAAAACAGCGCCTTCAGCCTGCTTGCCGCCCCCCTTGAAAAAGTGCTCTATGGGGGAGTTTGCGCATCGGAATATCTGGCCAAAGATACTACGATGCCGATACCGGGAGGTTCATCACCGAGGACTCCTACCTCGGAGACCAGGGTGAACCGCCGTCGTTGCACCGGTACCTCTACGCTTACTCAAATCCGCTGGTCTACGTCGATTTGGAGGGGAATGCATCCATCAGGGAGATGCTGGGCCTTGATGAAAAGTCGGTCTATGCGGCTGCAGCCAATGACGGTTCCTGGTGGGGAGCTGCGAAGTATGCGGCGAAGGCGACCGGCTACACGGTCTGGAACGGTGTCACCGGCGGATTCCTTGGGCGGCAGGACGCCCGGCAAGAGAAGGTTGACCGGGGACAGATAAGCGAATCCGACTTCTGGAAAGGCACCGGCATTGATGCCACCGCCAGTGTCGCCACACAGGTCGTTGCAGGTGGTGTACTCGGTAAGGCAGCCACTGCCGGAGGTCTGGTCAGAAACGTGGTCACCGGTGCGGCGGTTTCCGGCGGCACGTCGCTTGTGGAACAGACTGCCCAGGTGGCAACCTACCAGGCAACAGACGGCAGGCTCGGGCAGGTGAAGATTGATGTCGGGCAGGTCCTTCAGAGTGCCGAAAGCGGGGCGCTCGTGGCAGGCGGCCTGTACGGGGCAGGGAAGGTTTTCCAGCAAGTAAGGTGGGCAATGGCTGCCGGTAAGGCTGGCAGCGAAGCCGCGTTGACTGGTGAAGGGCTTGCTGCGAACGGAACCACAGGTAAATTCGGCCGGTTCAACTCTGCTGATGAATTCAGTGCAGAATCATTTACACGTTACCAGCGATATACAGACGAAGCCTATGCCGCAACCTTAAAAGCTGAGGCGCGTGGAAGGCTTGTTATCCCTGAAGGAATGCCCAGAGAGACTATTATTGGTCAGAGAACGGATGCATATGCACGTTCGCGAATGAGGCGTTGGTTGCAAAGCGAAGGCATATCGGAAGGCCCAGGGCACCCAATACAACTGAATCGCTGGATGCGTGACCCCACTGGCGGCGGTGCTTAGGTGAGGCGAGGGGGACGCCCATGCGTTTCATGCGTTTCCTCTCGTTGCTAATGTTAGGAGTGGTGGCATGGTTATGTCATGCCACGCCAAGCCCGAATAGATGCACCTTCAGCGGTTCACCACGTCATTTGCCGGGGGATTGAGCGGTGTAAGATCTTCCTCGACGATGCCGATCGCGATTGCTTTGTCGACCGCCTTGCCCGTAACCTCCTCAGATCCTCAACGTGTTGCTTTGCATGGACGTTGATGCCGAACCACTTTCACCTCCTCCTTCAAACCGGACGCGTGCCGATCGCGACCTTCATGAGTCGGCTGCTGACTGGCCATGCCGTTTACTTTAACCACCGCCATAACCGAGTCGGCCACCTTTTCCAGAACCGCTATAAATCAATCTTATGCCAGGCAGAGACCTACTTCTTGGAGTTGGTCCGCTACATCCATTTAAACCCGGTTCGATGGCAATTGGTGAGAACGATGGGCGAGTTGGCGGACTACCCGTACAGCGGCCACTGCAAAATCATGCAGGGGGGAGAGAGATGGCAAGACACCAAGGAAGTTCTTGAGCGATTTGGGATCACTCTGGAACTCTCCCGGTTGAAGTACGAGGGTTTTGTTGAGGAGGGCATCGCTCAGGGGCGTCGTCCTGATTTGGTCGGCGGAGGGCTCATTCGAAGCTGCGGTGGGTGGAAAAATCTTACTGACGCTCGAAAGGGTGGGATGTTTTTCAAAAGCGACGAAAGGATCCTGGGAGACAGTGATTTTGTCGCAGCGGCTCTTGAGTCCGCGAGAGAGCGGGATGAAGAGGTGGAAGCTCAAGGGCGCATGGATGTCGAGACTATCTCACTCCGTGTGGCTGAGTTGACAGGGATCGACGTAAAGCAGCTCTTCATCCCTGGAAAGCAGCCGGAGATGGTTCAGGCGCGTAGTCTGTTATGTTACTGGGCAACACGTGAGGGTGGAATACCGGAGACACTTTTGGCGAAAAAGCTGGGGGTGAACCAGTCGTCAATAAGCCGGGCGGTTGGCCGCGGAGAGCGAATAGCAGAGTCGAGAGGATGGACAGTGGAGAAGCAGAGAAACGCATGAAACGCATGGGCGTCCCCCTTGGCCCTTGGCCTGGGCCCTCGGGGAACAATAGAAGGAGGCTGTTCGGTAATGAAGACGGTTTACAGCGCACCAAACATCTCGCTGGTAAGCATTTTTCAGAATGTCCTGAAAGGGCATGGGATAAGGTGTTGGACCAAGAACGAATTTCTTTCCGCAGGAGCCGGCCAACTCCCTCCCATTGAATGCTGGCCTCAACTGTGCGTCGACGATGAGGATTTTGCCGAGGCGAAGCGCATTGTGGACGAGGCTCTTACGGTAAGAGACCTCGCGGCCTGGACATGCGAATCATGCGGGGAGGAAATTGAAGGGCAATTTACCGAGTGCTGGAACTGCGGGAATAGCCGGCCTCCCGGAGATCGATAGATTTCCTGCACAGGGTCGGGACGCAGGTACCCCTGTGGCGACGTCCTTGGAATCATTCCGGGGACATCCCGATTTTTCTTTTCGGGTGATGGATGGGTGGAGTAGCGGCGCGTGTCAAGCCAGTTGTTAAGGAATGACCTCATGGAACAGAGCGAATCGAAGCGGAACGTGCAGGTTCTGGACGGACGGACACTTGAGCTTATCGCCATCGGCGCTTCCATAGGCTCAGGCTGTGGTGATTGACTTGACTACCATCTGAAAGCCGCCCGTGAGGCTGGCGTTAGCAATGCTGAAATCGGCAGTGCAGTCAAGATGGCGCAAAAGGTTCGGCAGGTTCAGGTGCAGAAGACGGAGCAATTCACCGCAAAGGTTTCCACCCTTTTACTGGAACTCGGCGATCAGCAGTGACCGTTGGTGGACCGGGAGCGTGGACGCGACCGGAGTCGAGAAATGGAAACCGCCACTTGCGCCTTGTTCTCCCGCTTCGGCACGGCTTGCCTCCCGGAAAGGGGGCGGGCTCTCAGAGCTTCTTCACCAACTCCCGGGCGGCTACCACGACGGGATCCCATACCGGTGAAAATGGCGGCGCATACCCCAGGTCGAGGTTGATCATCTCGTCGGCGGTGAGTCCGGCATGCAGGGCGGTGGCAAGCGTATCGATCCGCTTGGCCGCTCCCTCCATCCCGACGATCTGCCCGCCAAGCAGGCGGCCGGTCTCCCTCTCGGCCAGCAACTTGACCGTTATCTCCCCTGCGCCCGGGAAATATCCGGCTCGAGTCCGGGACTTGATCACCGCGCTTTCCCACCCGATGCCCAATTCCCGAAGCTCCTTTTCCTGGAGACCGGTGCGGGCGACTTCCATCTGGCAGATCTTGGTGACGGCGGTTGCCATGACCCCCGGGAAGGTGGCGTGGCCCCCTCCCAGGTTGATCCCGGCCACCCTTCCCTGGCGGTTGGCGACGGTACCGAGGGCGACATGCACCGGCCTGCGGCTCACGAGATGGAACGACTCGGCGCAGTCCCCCGCCGCCCAGATGCCGGCCATTCCGGTTTCCATACGCTCGTTGACCCGGATCGCCCCCTTCACCCCGAGCGGTATCCCCGCCGCTTCCGCGAGGGCCGTGTTGGGACGCACGCCGAGTCCCAGTATCACGACGTCGGCCGCCAGCCTCCGCCGGTCGGTGACCACCCCGACGACTTCTCCCCCCTGGGTCTCGAATCCGACCAGACTTTCGGTGAGGAAAAGGGTAACCCCGAAATCCCTCAGGGCCTGGGAGACCAGTCGCCCCATCTCCTCGTCGAGGGTATCCATCACCTGTGGCGACCGGCTTACCAGGCTCACCTCGATCCCGCGCCTGATCAGGGCTTCCGCCATCTCCAGGCCGATGTAGCCGCCCCCCACCACGACTCCCTGTTTGATGCTCCCCCCGTCCAGTATCCGGCGCAGCTCCACCCCGCTTTGCAGCGTGTTGATTCCGCATACCCGGACCGCCTCGGAGCCCGGGAGCTCGGGACAGAGCGGCAAAGCCCCGGTGGCGACCAGAAGCTTGTCGTAGGCTTCCCGGGAAACGATGCCGCTCTCCAGGTGCCGGACACGGACTCTCCCGCCGGCGGGGTCGATCTCTTCCACCTCGTGTCGGATGCGCACGTCGATCCCGTCCTTGTCACGGAACCTTTCCACGCTGCGAATCTCGAGTGCATTCACGTCGTCGACAACCCGGCCGACGTAATAGGGAATGCCTCAAGCGGAATAGGATACGTGGGGACTTTTTTCGAAGACGACTACCTCGAGATCGGGGCGGTGACGTTTTGCCTGCGCCGCGGCACTCATCCCCGCCGCGTCACCGCCGATTACGACCAACCTTTCCCTTGTCATGGGATCTTCCCCCCTCGCCTGATCTTTGGGACGGCGCCACGACCCCCGCGCCCCCTAATCGAGGTTCGCAAGGAACCGACGTCATCCGTCCGCCAGCAAGCTCCTGCCGCGTGCCGGTTTCTCATGGTACGCTCGTCACGGCTCTTCAATCCCGCTGGTTCAATCTCTCTATCACACGTTTCTCCTGATAACTTCCTCGGAGGGTTCCTTGCTCTAGTATACCGTCCAAACACGGGGCTGTCGGCTGTATGCACGGCTTCTTTAGGCTCTCTCCCACGGCTTTTCCCCCGGTTTTGTCCCATCTTCTACGCGTTCTCTGTAATTCCGGACAGCGGTTGCCTTTTCTGAGATGAAATCGGTGGCGTTGCTGATATAGTTCTCGCACCGTTAAGACAGTAACCCCCCATATTCCATCCACGCACATTTTTAAAATGGGAAGGAATCACTTTCATGGACGCCTCGAGCTATCAGGAAATCAGGGAACTGTTCGATAATTACATTCGGATGTACTCGACCCGCGACGATGTGCTGACGGCCTGGTTCAGTGACGATTTCTCGGGCATAACCGGTAGCGGCGATTACCTCGTCAAGGATCGTGAGGCGTGGGTCGCGGTCACCCGTCAGGACTTCGCACAGGTCAGGGACCCCATAAACATCGAACTGAAGGATCTCTCGATCCAGTTGCTGGCCGAAACCATCGCGGTGACCAGCAGCACCTTCGTCATCCATCTCCCCATCGAAGAGCACATACTGTCGAAGAAAATCGCCCGCCTCGTGCTGATATTCCGCAGGGAGGACGCCGGTTGGAAGATCTCCCATAGCAGCATCTCGGTCTCCTTCGGCGTGGCTGACGAGGGGGAGATCTATCCCCTCAAGGACCTGCAGGATCGCAACCGGCAGCTGGAGGCGCTGGTGGCCGAACGGACCGGCCAGCTATCCGAGGCGAACGAAAAGCTCAAACGGGTAAACGAGGAGCTGGCCCGTGAGGTCGAAAAGCAGAAGGCCGCGGAACTGGCCAACGCGAGGCTGTTGCTGCGCCAGCGGGCCATTCTGGACAACCTGCCGATGATGGCCTGGCTGAAGAACACCGAGGGGCGGCTGGAGACCATCAACGAACAGTACGCGAGATCGGTCGGTAAAACGGTGGAAGAGTGCCTGGGCAAGACCGACTTCGACCTCTTCCCCGGGGACATGGCCGCCGATTACGTGGCGGACGACCGAGAGGTCTGTACCTCGGGAAGGCCCAAGCACGTGGAGGAGCGGATAGCGACCCCGGCCGGGATCAGATGGCATTCCACCTTCAAGACCCCCCTCTTCGACGAGCGGGGGAGGGTGGTCGGGACCACGGGTATCGCCCAGGGGAACCACCTTCACCATTCACCTCCCCTCTATCGGGGAGACGTATCAGGCCCATGCCGCCGAGGCTGCCGCCCAGGCGGCCGGCGATCGGCACGGGGGAGGAGCGGTTCTCGTGATGGACGACGAGGCGATGATCAGGGATTTGGCGGCCTTGATGCTGGTGGAGTTGGGCTACCGGGTAACCACCTGCGCGGACGGCGCCGAGGCCGCCCGGTTGTACGAGGAGGCCCTCCAGGCGGGGACCCCCTTCTCGGCAGTGATCATGGACCTCACCATACCGGGGGGGATGGGTGGGAAGGAGGCGGCGGAGAGGATTCTCGCCGTGGATGCCGGCGCCAACTTGATCGTATCGAGCGGATATTCCAACGACCCCATAATGGCGGACTATTCCGCCTACGGGTTCCGGGGGGCGGTGGCCAAGCCTTACACGATCAAGAGCCTGGGGCAAAAAATGGCTTCCTTGGCTGCCAGGGGAACGTCCATGAATTCCCCTTGTTGCTAATGCGAGGGCTCGAAGCTCGGGCCGTTGTCTGTTTTCTCGCGCGAAAGAACGGTCACCGCTCGGTGGACATCGCTCGTCGCCTGAACATGACTCCTTCCGGGGTGACTATAGCGGAGCGGGGAGGGGAAGGGTTGGCAGAGAGAGGGCTACTGCCTGCAGGAAAAGTCGACGGGCGGGACACGAAGCTGCAGTGTTTCGATCGCGATCGCCGATCAAAAGTTGAATATCAAATATCGAGTACGTCCGTTCGCAGTAGGATTCACTGGCCCTCTCTTTCACGCCTTTCCCGGTCAGCATCGAATGCCTTTCTCATCAGGCGGTCAAAGTCCTCTATCTCCTGAGGTGTTCTCGGTTTCATGGGGCCGGGATCCTTCACTCCGCGGGAGCGGAGGAATTCCTGGCACTTCAACTGCACAGCGTACGCCTCGGGAAATGCCTTGGGATCGATTTTCTCCTGGTAGATGTGATAGTCAACGCCATACCCGGTTCCGTCCTTTATTCTGTAATCGGCTCCTCTCGTCAAAAGGTAATAAACCTGCTCAAAGTCTCTTAATTCTCCAAGAATGGTGAGGAGGGTACCTCCGCCCGAGTCGGTGGCATTGATATCCGCCCCGTGATCAAGCAGAATCCTCAGCCCGCCGTAGTTTGGTGGATCCATGAATATCATTTGGACAGTAATGGGTTGCCCGTCGACATTCTTAGTGTCGACATTGGCTCCATGACTTAAAAGCATTATCAAATAGTCATTGTCGGGGGCTCCGGCAATAAAGCCCGTAGCGGATTGATTCTTTAGTCTAGGCGAAGCATCATTGGCAGTGATAGGCATATTAGGATCTGCACCATACTCCAACAGGGTGTTGAACGCCTTTTTACTGCCCCACCCAAAGGCGAAAAGCAGAGGCGTGATCCCTTGCTTGCCGTACCCGTTTGGGTTGACACCGGATTTCACCAGCGCCTTGATTCGGTCGCTGTCGTTTGCGGTAATGGCGTGGGCAAGTTGAAGGAGTTCACCTGCGAATATCAGGTCCGGCTGGGTTTTCATTCTGCCTCCGTTGTCACATGAAACACACATGAGGGTAGTGAGCAGGACCAACATTTTAGCCAACATAGGCTACCTCCTTTCTACAACCCCTTTCAGCTCTCGTTGGTTTCGAATCTTCAAGGCCTCGATGCCCTCGATCACTGTGTCAATTGAGTGTCTTTTGAAGGGATCGCGCCACACGGGCTTGCCTTGGCTATCGACGTTAGCTGGGACCTTGACCGGCCTCCCAGCGTGCCTTGGAAGTGGGTTTGCCAAAATGTTGGCCGCAATAGCGGGGTGAATGCCGACCATGGCCATACCTACGATGCTAGAGTTGTCTTGGACGGTATTTAACGCTTCTCCCTCTACAATGTAATCGTTGATATGTCCGCCATCGGCCAGAGTCTTTTGGTAAGGAGCGATTGTGTTCGGGTGCAGTCCGGCGAGGGGGACGGCGGAGGGGTCAGGTCTGGAATCGGACAAAGGCAACGGGGAACGGCGCCGGTCAACTCTTCAAGTTGACGTAGCCGAGCGACTTGATGATCTCATTGAACTTACAAGATGGGAGGGCAGTTGATGGGCTCAAAAGACCAGCCGTAGGCCGACGGTTGCGTAGGGGGCCGGGGCGAATCGGACTCGTTCGCCGACGCGGCGGTAGTTTATCTGGCGGTCTACGGAGTAGCCTCCCTCGGCTTCGACGCTCAAGGCTTTGCCGAAACGATAGCCGAGGCCGGCACCGGTGCGGATGTCGCGATAGGTGGCGAGGGCGCGGTTGTATTGGGGCTGGTCGATGGAGTCGCCGAACCTGTCGTCGCAGCGGAAGGTGACCATGTTGAAGTCGACACCGGCATGCGCTCTCCAGTGATCGTCGGGCGTGTAGATCAGCCGCGGCTTGGGAAACATGAGGCGGAGGTCGAGACGGTCGTTGATCCGCCAATCGACGCCGGCCACGGGGAGCACCTGAAGGTCGCTGTCCGGGGCAAAGATTATCCCGAAGGCATATTTTACCGAAGGGCTGTAGTTCCAGACGGCGGTCGCGGCCCCGGACAGCCCAACATCCTGGCGGCCGAGGTCTTTGAACTTGTAGAGGGTAGGGGTGGCCAGGATGACGAAGCTCCACGTGTCGTGGGGGCGATACCCGAGGCCGGTGCCGACGTGGAGGGTGTTGATGTTGCCGGGAATCGGCACCCCCGTCAGGGTGCCCAGGTAAAGGCTCTGCCACCTCAATTCAAGCGGGACGCTCCACCCCCCGGGCAACGGGACGCGACTCCCGATCCCCATCCTGAGGCTGTACGCGCCGCTCTCACCATGGTCGGCTCCGCGGAAGTTTGCCTTGCCGGATGCCGTATAGGAAGAGTCCAGGGTCAAGTTGAAGGCTGGAGGCCGCGGGGGAGGTTCACGAGGCGGGGTTTGCGCCATGGTCATGCCGTACTCGGCCGTTTCGGCAATAACGACGGATGGGGCCAGGCCGGCCGCGATCCAGGCGGCAGCTAACGCAACGGCTATGGCTTGTTTCATGTTCATGTAGGGCCGCCTTCGGATGACCAGGTGGTTCCGTCATCGAACCAATCCTGTTGCTCGCTTCGCCATTCCGATCGATCTCTTCGTTGTGATTTTGGTTAGGCAGAGGGGTCAGGTCTGGAATCGGACAAAGGCAACGGGGAACGGGCGCCGGTCAACTCTTCAAGTTGACGTAGCCGAGCGACTTGATGATCTCATTGACCTTATCTTGAAGCTGTCGGTCACCAACTATCTTCTTCGCTGCCCTTGCATGGGCCTTTCCCACACCCGAATCGGTCAGGTTGAAGTGGGTACCTATCTCCTTCAGCCTCTCTCCGCTGAACCGGTGACAAAGGTATACCCCGATGTCACGTGCAAGCTCCGGGTCCTTTATCGCTTCCTCAACCTTGAGAATAAAGTTTTCTACGTGGAACCTTCGGTGCAGGGCGTGGACGGCGGGAACATCCCGCAGCTCTATTTCCTCCCTTTCGACGTAATCAGCCATTACATTTTCTACGAATTCCGCACTGCCAAGAATCGAGGACCCCACGGTTTGCAGTAGAGGGGACTCGTATTCTTTCCCTATCATCTCCTCAACGTAACCCTGATACCTCTTCTCAGGGCTAATACCACCCTGACTCAACATGCCGAGAATGAAATTGGTGTGCAACCAACCAGGGGCTTGATCGTTTCCAATGTAGGCTGAGTAACTCGACCAGCGATACAGCACCGGAGTTGGAACGATTTCGGCGCGAACAGGGTTCAGGTGAACATACCTTGTTAATTCGAGGGCGTAGTGATCCGCCTCGACGAGGATCGCATGATATCTACCTTGGAACAGGTGGCCTGCATGTTTCCATTTGGTGTTGTAGTAGGTGGTGTAGGCACCGTTAATGTGCCTCATTATCTCAGACAGATTGCCATGCGGGGTCTGGAAGAATAGGTGGTAGTGATTCGTCATGAGGCAGTAACAGAGGATATTGGCTCCGTAACGCTCAGTAGCCGAGGAAAGGTATTCTAAGAATTTTCCCCGATCCCTGGGGCTCCGGTAGATCCCCTTCTTACCATCCCCCCGTGACGTTACATGGTAGTAAGCCCCAGGGAATTCAATCCGTAAGGGTCGTGCCATTGTTTCTTCCTCCTTGAAGGAGGGTACCACTTGTTGGGGCGGATTCCAGACCTGACCCCCCTCTACCTGAGACCTGACCCCCCTCTACCTGCCCCCTCTACCTGTGACAAAACTTGCTCACTGCGGTGCCTCGGGCGGCAGCGTGGATGGCTGAACAATGGTGAAACGGTCCGGGGCCTGGATCAGCTTGACGAATTCCTCCATGGCCGCCTCATCTTCAACTTGGTCCGGCCTGAGCAACTCCCGCCATTCGAGTAACGAATCCACCTCCCCGGTGATGTCACGAATCTTAAGGGTGTCTGTCGTCTGGTCGAAGTCCCAGCAATACCATCTGGCAGGTGTCTCGGTCGATGCCATCCGCGCAATTGAGAATTTCTGGCTGAACTTGTTGGTTGAGAAGTCGTAGAACATGCCCCATTGATCAGAGCCAAGGAGGACGGTGCTTTTCTCGACGCAAATACGCGCCAGGGTGGCGAGTTCGATTTGAGCAAAGCTTACCGCTTTGTGGTATTGCTTTACCGAGTAGAGCTTGAGATTCAACGCATGTACGATCCCATCCCCAGTCGTGTACATGTGGCCCTTTTCGGGGTCGATGCCGATGCAGGAGAGCTCCTGCCTCATCCCGACCCGGCTGCACCTTTTCGGCGGGGTCAGGTTGCTCTCCAGGGTCACGGTGGTCTCCTTCCCGACAACGACGAATTTGTCCGGGTGGGAGGAAAGCCTATGCACGGCCTTAATCTCGTCCCTTAGTTCGAAAGACGCGACGGTGCTGCCGCCAAAAGGGCCCAGGGTCTGCTTCACGCCCCGGGACCTTTCCGGTTCCCGAATAAACGCGTAGTAAGCGTTGTCCTTGCCGCTGGAAAGAAACAGTCCCGCGAAGCATGCCCCCGGTTGGTATGTGAATTGGCTGGTAAATTCGAAAGTGGCGGTGAACCTGCTTTCCGTCTCCGAAAGGATGGCCTTCCACACGTTGTTATTAGTTTTCGTGTTGACGAACAGAAACAGATCCTTCTCCGGCAGGAAGTCCATCACGGCGAGATCTTTGAAGTTGGGGGAGCGGTACCTGGTCGCCTTGTTACGAATGACGTTCACGACGACAATGGTCTCGTCGTCCTGGCTGAAAAGCAGATGACGCGGCGAGGAACAGAGCACCTCCATCCCGGCAGGAGCCGATGTTTCCGCGAGCGCCTCGTGGGGGGCGGGCAAATCAGCCATGTTGACTGGCTCGGCTGAGATCGCGAAAGTATTTTCTACTTCGTTGTCGATCAGCCTCAGGTATTCTTGCACATACTGGTGGTTATTTGCTTCTCTGAGCTCCGCCGCCTCCACGAGGTTCCCCAAAAGGAGGGCGCTGCGGTAGTCGAATATGCCGACGTTGCGGCCGGGGGGGGCGGCAAGAGATGCCAGGGTGGCTTCCGCATCCATCCGGTAGCCGGCCGCTTCCTCTGCAGGCAGTACCGGCAATCGCCTTCGAATGCGGACGACCAACCTTTTAGCCTCGGCAAGGAGAGCCGCCTTGGCCGGCCACATCGTCTGCTCCATATCCTCAGCACCCTCCGCCTCCTCCGTATCCTCCGTATCCTCCGCCTCCTCCGTATCCTCCGTTTCCTCCGTATCCGTATCCTCCTCCCCATCATCCTCACAGGCTTCCTCGGTTTCTACCATCTCCTCTATCTCCGTCCCAAGCTCATCGAGGCGCGCCAACATAAGGCGGATCTCGCCTCTCGCCTTTTCCTGTTCCGTTTCGAGAGCCCTGTCGTATTCCTCCCTGAAAGCGGGATAGGAGAGGAAGTACGGTTTCAAGGTCCGGGCAAGATCCCAGCAACCTTCGGTCGTTCCTTCCACAAGCAGCCGCTTCAGTCTCACGAAACCAAGCCACAGCTCTTTCGCTTCCGGGTCCGGGAGCCTTTGCAGTCTCGCGTTGCGGTACAAAACGGAGAGGCGGGTATCGACGCGGCAGGCACGCCGGTAGCACTCCGCGTCCCCCTGGCGCGCGAGCCAAAGCAGGATGTCGAAGCATTCGCTCCACTGTTGGCTGGCGCAGCAGGCATCGAGGGCCCTGAGGCGGTCTTCCAGCGCCTCCCGTTTCTGTCCGGCCTTTTCCCGTGCTATGAGCTCCCGGATCTTCTCCCCGTTCTCTTTGTCCAGCTCGAGAAGCTTGGCGAGCAGATCAAGCCTTTCCGCCGCCGTTACGCTGCCTCCCAGTAGATTCCAGAGCGTTTGCGCCTCGGTCGCGGACTTTCGGGCCTCGATCGTCACCTTCAACTGGCGGGCTTCGCGGCAGTGCGGATAAAGGGACAGCGCTTTTTGAACAAGCGATTCCGCCCGAGCCAGATCATTGCGGGCTAAGCTCTCCTCCACCTCGCGTAACAACGGCTCCACGTCGGCGAAGATAGCGGACTCTATCTCTTTTCTTAGACCGGCAATGGCGGCAACGAAGCCATTCTTTTCCTCGGCGAGGCTGAGAAGATCGTAGGCCTGTGAGAGCTTGCCGTCCCTGAAGGAGATGTCGGCGTAGGCATGGAGGGCGCTTTTCCCAAGATCCCCAGGATGGGCGGCGTCCAGCAGGGCCCGCGCCTCGGCGATCATTCCGTTGCCGTAATAGGCCAAGGCGAGTAGTTCGCGGACAGCCTTATTGTTCAGCACTGGCCGGGGCTGTGCCAGCAGGAGCTCGATGGTCCTCTGATAGGCCCCCATGTCCCCCATCAGCATCTGGGCCGCCTTCACCAGTCGCTGCAGATCGCTGGTGTCGGTGATACGGAGGCCCGCCAGCAATTCCTCCGCCTGAGGGTACTCGTACCGCTCGATCAGTAGTTCTGCATTTTTGACGAGTTCCCTGGGTGAGCACGATGTCGCATCTCTCGCGGGCTCCGCACCGAACGCGTTTTTGGTCGCGGGTTTAGTGGCGGGCGGAGCAATTTCCCCGACGGTGTCGAGTGCCTTGAGCGAGAGGGCGGAGTAATCCGCGTGGCAGGCATCAACGGAGGGGAGGGTTTTATGTTTGATAAGAACGATTCCCGGGCTGCAAGGATGGGGCACCAGGTGGAAGACTTCGCCGTAGTTTTCCAGCAGCAAGTTCTGTAGCCGGTTCTTGATCCGGTAGCCGTGTTCCCGGTCGGTCTCGCATAGCTGAAGCGAGGTAGGGTTGATCCGCTTTATAAGGGAGATGATTTCCTGGGAGTTTGGAATGTGGGTGGCGTCGAGGACTCCTTCGGCGGATTGGACAAGATGTTGCCAGCTCATACTCCCTCCTGTGAATGCGGCGCAGTGAACGGTGGAGCCCCTTCGGTTTGGCCTGAAGCAAGGCCCCGGAAGCACGGCGCAACGCTTAGCCCCCCGTTGCCTGACGGCAAGGAGGGAGCAGATGAATAATTTCTAACCATTTTAGGCTGAAGGATGTGGCTGTCAATGGCCGCAGGCTCCTGGTTGCCAGTAACAGAGAAGGCTGCGCGCTTGACGGTCTGGGGATCATCCAGAAGAGGTGGGGAGTTACGCTTTCTCTGTAATCCAGGAGGGCGGTTTTCTTTTCTGTAATGAAATCGATGGCGTTGCTGATATAGTTCTCAGACCGTTAAGACGGCAAACCTCCACTGAGTTTCTGCACCCCGGCTATTCCAACCACGCACATTTTCTGAATGGGAAGGAATCACTTTCATGGACGCCTCGAGCTATCAGGAAATCAGGGAACTCTTCGATAATTACATTCGGATGTACTCGACTCGCGACGATTTGCTGACGGCCTGGTTCAGTGACGATTTCTCGGGCATAACCGGTAGCGGCGATTATCTCGTCAAGGACCGTGAGGCGTGGGTCGCGGTCACCCGTCAGGACTTCGCACAGGTCAAGGACCCCATAAACATCGAACTGAAGGATCTCTCGATCCAGTTGCTGGCCGAAACGATCGCGGTGACCAGCAGCACCTTCGTCATCCATCTCCCCATCGAGGAGCACATACTTTCGAAAAAAATCGCCCGCCTCGTGCTGATATTCCGCAGGGAGGACGCCGGTTGGAAGATCTCCCATAGCAGCATCTCGGTCTCCTTCGGCGTCGCGGACGAGGGGGAGATCTATCCGCTCAAGGACCTGCAGGATCGCAACCGGCACCTGGAGGCGCTGGTGGCGGAGCGGACCGGCCAGCTCTCCGAGGCGAACGAAAAGCTTAAGCGGGTAAACGAGGAGTTGGCCCGGGAGGTCGAAAAACAGAAGGCGGCCGAACTGGCCAACGCGAGGTTATTGCTGCGCCAGCGGGCCGTTCTGGACAACCTGCCGATGATGGCCTGGCTGAAGAACACCGAGGGGCGGCTGGAGATGATCAACGAGCAGTACGCGAGATCGGCCGGCCGGACGGTGGAGGAGTGCCTCGGCAAGACCGACTTCGACCTCTTCCCCGGGGATATGGCCGCCGATTACGTGGCGGACGACCGGGAGGTCTGCGCGTCGGGAAGGACCAAGCACGTGGAGGAGCGGATAGCGACCCCGGCCGGGACCAGATGGCATTCCACCTTCAAGACGCCGCTCTTCGACGAACTGGGAAGGGTGGTCGGGACCACGGGAATCGCCGAGGACATCACCGAGAGAAAGCAGGCGGAGGAACTCCTCTCCTATGCCACCTCGCTGACCAGCGCCGCCCTCGAATCCACCCCCGATGGGATCCTGGTCGTCAACCGCAACGGGGAGATCGCGCGCTGGAACCGGAAGTTCGTCGAGCTCTGGGAGGTCCCGGAGGAGCTGCTGGTCACCGACGTGAAGGACCCCGTGCTCCCCTACATCGCCTCCCGGATGGTCAAGCCTGACGAGTTCCTGGCGAAAGTGCATGAGCTCTACGCCCGCCCGGAAGCTTCCGGCCAGGACCAGCTTGCCCTCGCCGATGGACGTCATTTCGACCGCTACACCCAGCCGTTGAAGATAGGTGACGAGATCGTGGGACGCTTCTGGTCCTACCGGGATGTGACCGATCTCAAGAAGCACCAGCTGGAACGGTTACGCATAGAGAAACTGGAATCGCTGGGACTCCTCGCCGGCGGCATAGCCCACGACTTCAACAACATCCTGACCGGCGTCATGGGTAACGTCTCCATTGCGCTGCTGTTTCTGGACGCTACCCATAAATCGTTCAAGCCGCTGGAGGAGGCGGAAAAGGCATCGCTGCGGGCCACGGAGCTCGCCCACCAGTTGCTCACCTTCGCCCGCGGAGGGGAGCCGGTCAGAAAGGTGGTTTCCCTCCCCAACATCGTCAACGAGTCGGTGGAGCTCGGGTTGAGCGGGTCAAACGTGAGGGGGGTGGTCGACATTCCCGACACGATCCACGCGATCGACGCGGACGAGGGGCAGCTTTGCCAGGTCCTGCACAACATAGTCATCAACGCCTCGCAGGCCATGCCGGGGGGCGGTACGCTGGCGGTGACCGCCCGTAACGAGAGGCTTGTCGATGGCAACGCCCTGGGCCTCGCTCCCGGAAACTACGTCCGGCTGACGGTGGCCGACCAGGGGTGCGGCATGACGGAAGAGGTGATGGGGAAGATATTCGACCCCTACTTCACCACCAAATCGGGAGGGAACGGGCTGGGGCTGGCTTCCGTCTATTCCATAATAACGAGGCATGGCGGACACGTCGGTGTCGCCTCCACCCTCGGCAGGGGGACCACCTTCACCATTCACCTCCCCTCTATCGGGGAGACCTATCAGGCCCATGCGGCCGAGTCTGCCGCCCAAGAGGGGGGCGACCAGCACGGGGGTGGAGCGGTTCTCGTGATGGACGACGAGGCGATGATCAGGGATTTGGCGGCCTTGATGCTCGTGGAGTTGGGCTACCGGGTAACCACCTGCGCGGAGGGCGCCGAGGCCGTCCGGTTGTACGGGGAGGCCCTCCGGGCGGGTACCACCTTCGCGGCGGTGATCATGGATCTCACCATTCCGGGGGGGATGGGTGGGAAGGAGGCGGCGGAGAGGATTCTGGCCATGGATGCCGACGCCAACCTGATCGTATCAAGCGGATACTCCAACGACCCGATAATGGCGGACTATCCCGCCTACGGGTTCCGGGCGGCGGTGGCCAAGCCTTACACGATCAAGAGCCTGGGGGAAAAATTGACCTCTTTGGGCTCGGTTAAAGGTCCCCTCTCACCGGGAGGGCCGCTCCACGTCTGATTTGTACTCAGATAGCGAAAGGTTGGCTGAGAGCCGGCACAAGAGGACCGGCTGTTACGGACGGAAGGGATCGGCAGGGGGCTTGGTGCCCTAGATGGGTGGCACCAGTCCCCTTCCACGTCTGGGCGCAGGATGACTCTGAGCTCGGAGGCCATTATCCTCAGGAGGTTGGGCCAAAGGAGAAGGGGGACAACGCCCATGCAATTATGCCTTTCGCCAAAGGACGAGGGAGATATCCGTGCAATTATGCCTTTCTCTCTTCGCGGCGACGACTTGGGCATAAGCTTGTCCACCTGCCTTTCCGGGGAGCTGATCCACCTGAGGGTAAAGGACAGCCAAGGCCAGGTCGTCTACCAGGTCTGTGGCCAAGACTGCGACGACCTGGGGAGGCAGTTGGCCCTGACGGCGATTCAGAAGATGTCGACCGACCAACTGAAAATCCTCCACAAGACGCCGCTCAAGAAAGTCTTGGGCCTTGCCGCCCGGTGACCCAGGGAGGGGAACTCCCGTGCGCCTCATGGCCGCGGGGAAAACTACCGCCGGATGCCCCCGGCATTGCGCCTGCGATGGCAAGATCCCGGCGGTAACAGGGGATGAGGGTCAGGAGGTGGTGCGGTCGGCGGTGCGGAAGGCGGACATCTCGCGGTGGAGGGCGTCCACCTGGGCGGTCAGCCCCTGAACGGCACGGGCGAGCCCCCCGCTGGCTTCGAGGTTGCCGCCCGCCGAGCGGGTGATGGTTTCCATCTCGGCGGCGATGCGGATGCCGCAGGCGCGCTGCTCGCTGCAGGCGTCCTTGATCCGCTGAACCATGGCGGTGATGCGTTCGGTGGCCTGGGCGATCTCGGCGCTGGCGCCGTTGTGTTCCCGGGCGGAGTTGCACACCTGGCTGTTGAGACTCTTCATCTGCTCCACGGTGACGACGATCAGTTCGCTCCCTTTCTCCTGCTCCCTGGTCGCCTGCCTGATCTGCCTCACCATGTCGGACATCTGCTCCATCCCCTTCATGATCATCTGACCACCCTTCCCCTGCTCGACGGTGGCCTGGGCGATCTCCGCCACGTGACCGGCGGAGACCTTCATCCCACCGACGATCCGCTCCAGGGCATCTCCGGATTGGCGGGAGAGCGCGGCTCCCGAGTCGATACTGGCCTGCGACGCCTGGAGGGTGTTCACTGCCGAAGCGGTCTTTTCCAGGACGTCGTTGATGACCCGGCCTATTTCGACGGTGGAGGATCTGGTCTGGTCGGCCAGCTGCTTGATCTCCCCGGCTACCACCCCGAACCCCTTGCCGTGCTCGCCGGCCTGGGCGGCGATGATGGCGGCATTGAGGGCCAAGAGGTTGGTCTGGGAGGTTATGCCGTCGATCACGTCGAGGATGGCCCCAATCCCGGCGGCGCTGCCGGAGAGGGCGGAAATGACTTCGGCGGTGCTCCGGTAGGCGGCCCGTATCTCGTCGATGCCGGCGATGGTGGCCTGGACGCAGGCTCTTCCCGCCTCGGCTTCGGCGAGGACGTCGTTGGAGATGCGCGCGGTGGTCTCCGCGTTCTCCCCCACCTGGCGGATGGAGTATTCCATCTGCTGGATGGAGGCGCCGGCGTTGGAGGAGACTTCCATCAGCCCCTGCACGCTCAGGCCGATCTGTTTTGCCGCGGCGCTCATCTCGGTCACCGAGGAACCCACCTCCTCGACCGCGGTGGCGAGCCTTTCCATGGTAAGTGCCACCTCTTCCACGCTGGCCCGCATCTCCAGGGTGGAGGAGGCTGTTTCGGCGGTGGAGACGGCAAGAACCTCGATCCCCTCGCTCACCATCTGGGCGGAGGCGTGGATGGCGTTGGCGGCCTGGGAGGCCTGGGCGACGGCGCGGGCCTGGGTCTGCGCCCCTTCGGTTACCACGTCGGCCGAGGCGGAGACCGTTTCGGAGATTTCGGAGAGCGACCGGCAGTTTTGGTTGACGTGATCGACCATGTCGTTCAGGCCGGAAACCATGGCATGCTGGGCGGTCAGCAGGGCCCCCACTTCACCCCCTAAGCCCTTAAGCCCGGTGTCGGTCGAGATGGCGAGATCGCCGGTGGCCAGCCGGTTGGCCAGGTCTGCCGCCTGCTGGACCGGTCGCGCGATCCTCCTGCTGATGAGGATGCTCCCGACGGAGAGAAGCAAAATGAGGACGGTGCCGCAGGCGATGTTCCATTTGAGGAAGCTCGACTTCAGCTCGTTGAAGTAGTCGGCCTTATTGACTCCCGGCACCACCCACACGTTCCAGGAGCCGATGTAGCGGTAGGCCACCATCTTCTCCTGGCCGGTGCTCTGGGCGGTGTACTCGTAGAAGCCGTCGCCGGGATGGCTGCGGATGTAGTCGATGTGCGGCTGGCCCGCCAGGTTTCTCCCTTCCTCCTTGTAGTGCACGATCAGGGTGCCGGCGGGGTCGAGCAGGTAGACGTACCCGCTCTTGCCGATCTTCACGTCGTAGATCGCCTTCTTGAAACTCTCGTCTCGCAGGGCGTCGGGCTTTACCGCGGCGATGTAGTTGACGCTCTTCTCCAGTGCGTCGGCAACCGCAGTCACGTCCGCCTTCATGATGTTCTTGATCTCGCGGACGGCGACGAAATAGGAGAGGGTGACGCTGGCGGTTACCGCAAGGAACCCCAGGGCGGTCAGGAGGGTAAGCTTGGCTTTGATGCTGGAGAACATACGGCCCTTTCACAAGAAGAAGAGTAATTCCGGCTCTCTTTCCCGCCGATGGCGCGAAGTTTCTCATTATTGCACATATCGGGGAAAACATACCAAATAGTTATTTTCCATGAAAGGTGGGTAACGGGGAGGTGCGAGGCCGCCTCAGGGTTTGTCCGTCTCACTCATAGAACATGCCCCTGCCTTTGACTGCCTCTGTTTCGTTGTCAAATA
Organism: Geomonas sp. Red276; assembly: GCF_054784495.1. NCBI lineage: Bacteria > Pseudomonadati > Thermodesulfobacteriota > Desulfuromonadia > Geobacterales > Geobacteraceae > Geomonas > Geomonas sp. Red276. The sequence goes on along the minus strand of NZ_BLXW01000015.1, from coordinate 104,762 downwards.
CCGTCGAATCAAAAGGAGTGAACATGCAAAAACTGCTCTTGCCGCTTTTCGTCCTGCTCTTGTTGTTGGGATGCAAGCCCGGTACGGATGCGGGACCAAAAAGCGGGCCGGCGCCCAAGGCGGGTGCCATGAGGTACGCCCTCGCTGTGCGGGATTTGAAGAAAGAAGGTGCGAAGACCTCTCCTTTGGAGGAGAAGTTTCTGACTGGCATCATCCTGGAACTGAAGAAGCAAGGCGGTCTGGAGCTGGTGCAGTCTCCGGCGGATGCGGATTATCTATTGTCGGTGAGCGTGAAGAAGGCGGATAAGCTGAGTGCTGTCCTCGGCAGGGAGCACCTCCTGGAATCCGTCACCTACGTGAATTACGCCGGCAAGAACGGATGGAGTGCTCCTCAACTGGTCACGGGAGACGACGGGGCCATCAAGGAGGAGTGCTCCCGAATCGTCATCCAGTTCGTGCAGTTTCTTTCCGACCAAAAGAAGTAGCAAAAAAGGGGGGGGCCGCCAGTCAGGCAAAAAAAAGCCCCGGGGTTGCCGGGGCTTCTTTGTATCGTGTTTCTGGAATCTCGCTTGAGGCTAGATCCGGGTCACGTTGGCGGCCTGGAGGCCTTTCGGGCCTTTGACGACCTCGAATTTTACGCTATCGCCTTCAGCCAGGGATTTGAAGCCGTCGCCGCTGATGGCGGAGAAGTGGCAGAAAACATCATCGCCGTTCTCCTGCTGAATGAAACCAAACCCCTTGCTGTCGTTAAACCATTTTACAGTACCGTTTACCATTTACTTTGCTTTCCTTTGTTCTACTTGCGTTATTGTCCAGATTGGACCTGTGTCACCCTATCAGCTGTGCCGGGATAACGCAAGCTATATATGCGACAAATCGAAAAAAGATGAAATCGGCCACGGACGACCCCTTCTGGAGGGGTGACGGCTGGCGGGGCCGCTGGCCGGTAAGCTACGGTGTTATCGTGTAGGATGTCACCGCCTCTCCCCAGTCGGTGGCTTCCAGCTGGTTCAGCTTCCTGGCCAAATCGCCTACCAGCCCGGTGGAGCGAGCGTCGTAGACCTGAAAAATCCCCTCCTGGAACCCCTTCTCAAGGAGGATCTCTCGCCCGCGAGTCGCGATGAGCTTCACCTTCTCGCGGGACGGCTTATGCTTCATCCCCGGGAGGGAATTTGCTTCCAGGTGGATGGGGGTGTTGTCGGGAGGGAAAACGTACACCGTACCTGCCCGGGCATGATTATCGTTCAGCAGGCAGTTTGGAAAAAGAAGGGTCACCGAGTTGTCCGCGGCAATCGAGAAGATGTACACGTAACTGTCGGCGCTGACCTGGTAATGGATCTGGATCCGGTCCCCCTCCCTCAGTTCATGGCGCGAGAGCGCCAGCTTTATTTCCAGTCCCTGCTCCTGGGGGAGTACCGGACTGACGAGCGCCTTCAGCTTCACTCGGAAGAGGTTCGGGTCCCGCTTGTCCCTCTCTTCGCTGACCATCTTGACCTCTTCAATCCTCCCCCGGACCTGTGCATAGGCGAAGTCTTCCGCGAGCTGCCCGTTGCTGACCAGGGTGTGGGCCCGCAAAAAGGTACCGACCGCTTCCTCGATCGCCCTGCGTTTGGCCTCGTTACGGGCACGCTCCATCACTTCCTTTGGAGGGTCGTAGTCGCTTCCCTGCGCCTCTCCTACGGCTGCCACCCAGACGGGAGCCGAAACTCCGGCAGCCAGGGCGCTCCCGGTATCCGCGGCGGCGGCTGAAAGGCAAAAGAGCAAAAGGCGGACCACCGACAGAAGCGATGGTCCCGGGCCCTTCTTGCCGCCGGTCTGTAGGGGGGCTTCGGGGCTCATTTTTGTAACACGAATGTCTTTTTGAGCTTCGGCCCTTCGATGTTGACGGAAGGGGTCTGCTCGACGTTGTGCCTCTTCGCGTCATCCTCCACCTGGGGGCGCACGAACTCATATATCTCGGAGAGGTTCTTCTTCCCTTCGCTTATGGCCTTCAGGAAATACCAGGTGAAAAGCCCATGCCTGCCGTCTTTGTAGGTGGTGGAGATCTGCACGCCGGAGGTGGATGTAAGGACCGCGACATTGGAAGGGATCACCGCGGCGGAGGATTTCACCACCAGCGGCCGAACCCCCTTGGCCAAGAGCCCCCTCCCCCCGGTCCCGGAGAAGCAGCTGTCCAGCACGACGGTCACCTCCGCGGCGTTCAGCCTGCCGAGGCTGTCGTACAGCCTCGAAAGGGGATAGCCGGTGTCGGCGAGGTAGCTGGGGTCGCCGTCAAACGGCACGATGTATCCCTCTCCACTCACCGGGTCCGGTGCGCCGTGCCCCGAGTAGTAGAAGAACACCCGGCTCTCCCTCGTGATGCGGTTTTTGAGCTTGCGCTCCACGGACGCCCGTATGTCCGCCAGGGTCGCACGGTCATCTGTCAGGGTGTCGATGTTCCTCTCCTCGAAGCCCAAAGCCAGCAGGTAGCCCTTCACCAGTTGGGCATCGTTGTTTGAGTAGTCCGAGTTCGGCAGGTCCCCCCGGTAGCGTTCGATTCCGATGACCACTGCATGGTCGTTACCGGTAAAGGTTTGGGATTTGGCCGGAACCGAGATCTTGGCGCCACTGGATCCGAAAAGCTTCCTCGTGGTGGATGACAGAAACCCCATCGTGCTGTCAAGGAGGGCGGAGACTTTGGACGTCCCCTCCTTGCCGCCGGCGGGGACCGCGGCGGCCACGGCCTCGTGGTAGGGAAGTACGACCCGGGCATCGCTTGAGGTGCGCGGCGCACCGGTTGTGAGCGTGAGAGAGAGCGGCAGCACGTTGCTGCCCTGGAAGGCCTCGGCTATCTCGACATCGAAGGCCACCGTCATGCTCTCCCCACGAGGCAAGGAAACCTTGGTGGCGGCGCCGGGGGCGCGTACCAGGGCGCTGCTCTCGCCGGACCACGGCTTCCACCAGCGTCCGGAGCTCTCGATGACGACGTTGCTGTCATCCGGTTGGACCAGGACGCCGACCCCCTTGGCGTCCCCCAACCCGCTGTTCCTGACGGTCAAAACGACCCTGGAGCGCCCCTTGGCCAGAAAGGGGGCACCGGTCCCGGACTCGGCCTTGGCCGAGACCACTTCGAGTCTGGGGGGCGGCACCCTTCCGTCGTAGGCGAGGGTAACGCCCCTTTCGGACGTGGTGTCCGGGTTACGGGTGGAAAGCTCGATCCTCAGGGGGAGTCCCCGCGCGCCGGCAAAATCCTCGCCAACCATCACGGTGATGGCGACCTTCCCCTTTTGGCCGGGGGGGATGTTTGAGGAGGAATCGGCCACGAGCCAACGGGCCTCCACATGCTTGTCCGCGGGCTGGACCATGACCCTGATGCCGTTGGCGTCTCCCTTGCCGATGTTTTCGAGGGGGAAGACGACCTTGGACGGGAGCCCTTTTCCCACTGACGGGACACCGTCCGGGGAGTCGATCTCAGCGGGGCCGATTTTAAGATCGGGCAATAGGGGGGCCTTCGGCGGTCTCTGGACGGCCGGCGCGATATCGACCTGGGTTGATACCCTGAGTCCGGAGACGGGGGGCGGAAGCGCCATGAGCAAAGCCAGGACAATGGTGGCGATTCCCGCCGTTCTCATATTCGCATCCTCCCCTTCTGAAGATGGTAGTGGCCCCGGAAGGAGGCCGGAAACGGCCGGTGCAAAATCAGAGACTTGGAAGGGGGATGAAAGACGGCCCCACCGAAAGTCCGAGTTCCCAGGTGACCTCGCCCTTCAGGCCGGAGGGGAGATCCCGAAGCAGATCCCACGAGACCCGATTCCTGCCGCCGAACTTAACCTTCTTCCCGAAATTACCGGTTACGTGGAGATCGGTGACGGCGTAACGCTTGCCGCCGAATTCGATATAGACAACCACCTGCTGGTTTTCCTTGTTGCTGCCGACCAGATCGTATTCCAAAAGAACCTGGTCTCCCTCCTGGCGCGCGACCGGGTTGGCGATATCTGCCGACCAAAGAGGGGCGGCGGATACCAGGCCGGCGGCAAAGACCGCCGCCATCAAGCAAGATCGCGCTGCTGCGTGGTTTTTAGCGTACGGACTCCCTCCGTGCATGCCTCCTCCTCTGTGGTCGCCGCGCGGAGACGCTACCGGATCTCGGCGGGACACCTCGCCCGGGACCGGGTGAGGATGGCTGGCGGTATCAACAGGATGTTGGGGCCGGGAGGTAGGTGCGAAGAGGCGACCACTGTCTGAGGGATGGTGCTGATCGTGCCGGCGGATGGATATTTCTGGATTAGGAGGAGATGAGGATGTGGGATACAGGAGAAGCGGCGAGCCGGTCTTGAAAGAAGGTTGCTCCTCATACAAAAGCCTCCTTGGCAGGACACTTTCGGAGGTGAGATGACTAAGCAGAGTGCCTTTATGCTATCAGATAAGCCACTCATGTCAATGTATGCAGCCCGAGTTTCCAGGTGGGGAGCGGAGACGCGCTGCGGGGGGCCACGACGATGCCCTTACTTTGGCCGGAAGGGGCAGGGGGGGGAAGGACGAGGCGGTGCCATGGCCTGGCTGGGCCATGGCACCTTTTTATTTCAGCGGGAGGTAGATCTCGGTAGCCAGTTCGTGCTCGGCGACGTCGGGCATCAGGTTCAGGTAGCGGAAGAAAAGCGGGAAGTCGCGCAACTCCTCGCCGCTATCCGGGAGCCACTCGCGGTAGAGGGGATAGACGCTTTCGCCGATCCGGTCGTGGGAACCGAGATGGCGAACGACCGCACAGCGTCCCCCGGGGATGACTCCGTTCACGATACCTTGCGGGTTTTCCGGCACCGGGTCGCTCACCTCGCCGCAGATGTCGAAGCGGAACTCATCGGGGGGCGTGGCGTCGGGGTCGTCGTAGGCCACCCCGAAGGTCCGGCTCGTGTCCTTGGGCGACAGACCGCTCTCCTTGCGCCACTCGATGAACTTCATCGCGGAGTCGTTGAGCTTTCCGGGGGCGCCGCGATGCCGCAGGATGGCGACGCGGGTCTCGGCGAAGTCGGTAATCTTCACATCCATTTTCTCTCTCCTTTCACGGGGGGGCAGCCGGAATCGCTCGCTCCACGGCTGCCATTGGGGTGCTTTCCTGAATTGGGAGGGGGACTGGCCGAAGGCCTGCCGGAAGGCCTGCCGGAAGGCGCGGGCGAACGCTTCCGGGCTGTCGAAGCCTGCGTCCAGGGCGATGTCGGTGATCCGTTCCTGCCGGCGAAAGACGAGCCGGTAAGAGGCCTGCCGCAGACGGAGCAGTCTCACGTAGGCGAGCACCCCGATCCCCGCGTACAGGGAAAACTGCCGGTGGAAGTGGAACTTCGAGAAGTGCGCCACCTGGCTCAGTTCTTCGACGCTGAGCGGCTGGTCCAGGTGCCGCTCTATATAATCGAAGACCCTCTCGAAGCGCTGTGCGTATGCCTTTGCCGTATCCTTCCCCACGTGCTCCCCCTCAACTTGTTGGGCATCCTAGCATAGCCGCCGCGCCAATACCTGACCGAAATTGCTCACTTTGCTGAGGTCGAAAAAGGGGGCTGCCTTGAAGCCTCGAAACAGTAGGCGGCAAACCGTCTCCTTGGGCAATGACAGATAAATCTCATGAAATCAACACTCCCTCAAGAAGTGCCTCAAGGAGGTAGTGCGCGTAGTCGCGAATGGCATGGGCGGGGTGCAGTGAGGGTTGGAGTGCATGGCGGACAGCGTCGGGTGAGATGGCAAGGTGCAGGAATAATCCGTATACATTCATGCAGGAAGCCATATTTTGCTTGATTGTAATTTAAAAGTAATTATTATGTGGCCCTAAAGGTACTTTCTTCATCCGTGGTCCACTGGCCAGGCCACGAATGAGATTCACCCCACTCACCTCTAATTGGCTAGCTCTAATATTGCAATGGAGGATTTATTCACATGCGGAAAATTTTGATTCTGTTGGCGATGGTGGCTCTTTCAGCAACTTCAGCTCATGCGGCCCTGAGAACGGTTGGCAAGGGGGACTCCCTCCGCTTCGACCCCTCTTCCATTCCGGGGAACCTGAAGGGGCACTACGACATAGTCCGGGTCAGGTGCGTCAAATGCCATACCCTGGAGAGGACCGTCGTCGCGGTCCAGACCGGCGTGGCCCCGATTTCCGGGCAGCCTTTCGACCACAAGGCTACCAAGGCCTATGGCATCAAGATGCTCAGGAAGCCGGACTCCAACATGACCAAGGCCGAGGTGAAGGCGGCTGTGGATCTGTTGAACTACCTGGTAGACGAGGCGCAGCGCTAGAGGAAGGGGATGCGGCTGGCCGGCGGTGGTCAGACGTCGAGGTAGGAAAGGGTATGGTCGGTCAGGTCGACGACCAGGAAGCGGTCCACGAGCCTCGGCGAGCCGGCCAGCAGGTCGCACAGCTCGTTGCACATCAATCCCGCCACCACGAAGACGCTGTAGGGGCTCACTTCTATCGGCCCGCCGGGCTGGCTGCTGCCGGCGTAGATCTCTTGCAGCGGCTGGGATGCTCCTTTGACGAGGGTGAGGATCTGCCCGCGGTCCCCCTGCACCCCTCCATGCACGAAGCGGGTGCCGTCCGCCAGGGCGGCGTAAAGGTCGAAGCGGCTCGCATAGTTGTCCAGGCAATCCACGACGATCCGGACCTCCCCGGGCACGCTGAATCCCACCCCGATCGCTGTTTCCTCGACGTCAATCTCCACTTCCGCGTTGATGGCCCGAAGACGCTCCCTGGCCACCTGCACCTTGCTTTTGCCGATATCACACTCGGCGTAGAGGCTTTGGCGGTGCAGATCGCTCAGCTCAACCCTCCCCTGGTCGACCAGGCACAACCGGCCGATGCCGGCCCGTGCCATGATCTGGCAGACGGTGGCGCCCAGTCCTCCCACCCCCGCGACGAGCAGCGTGCCGGCTGCGATCCGCCGCTGCTTCTCGTCTCCCCACAACATCCTTTGCCGGGCGTAACGGTCGGCCGCCATTCAACCCCCCGCGCCCGGCGGGAAAAGGGCCAGGACGTCCCCGTCGTCTACCGGGGTGGCGAGCTTTTGCAGGTGCAGCACGTTTTTGCGGTTCAGCAGGATGATGGTGCCGGTGTGCAGGGACTTGCGGTCGTCGATGAGCTTGTGGGTGACGGGGATCCGCTCTCCCGCCTGGAAACGCTCGAGCACCGACGCGACGGTATCGCCCTCGCACCAGGGAAGTTCCACGGAGGCCTTTCCCGCCAGCATGAGCCGCAAGGTTCCATAGAGCTGGACAAGCACCATGGCTGTCGCTAGGCGATCTGCAGCATGAACGCACCGTAGCGGTTTTCCCCGTGCAGCATCCGCTTGCCGGGAAAGGGAAACCTGGCGCGTACCATCTGGTAGTAGAGTCCCGAATCGTTGGTCTCCCCGATCACCACGGCGCCGATGATGCGATCCTTCTCGTCGAGGAAGAGCTTCCGGAAGCGGCCGGCGGCGCGCGAGCCGTGGGTTACGGTCCGCGGCGCGTCGTCGGAGCAGTAGCCGAGCACTGCTACGTCGATGCCGAACACCTCGGTGATGTTGTTCTTCATGCTCCCCTCGTAGAGCTGGGCGAGCCCCAGCATGTTGAGGGCCGCCACCTCCCCCTGCTCGACCGCGGTGATCCAGTTCCCCTGGACCGTCGTCTCCCCGGTGACGAAATCCTTTCCCTCGGCTGCATCTCCAGCGGCGTAGATCGCCGGGTGCGTTGTCCGGCAATGCTCGTCCACCACGATCCCGTCCTTCACGGCAAGCCCCGCCTGGCGGGCCAGGGTGGTGTTGGGCATCACCCCCTTTCCCACTACGAGGGCGTCGGTGGTGAGCTTTTCGCCGGAGGCGAGGGTGAGCCGCAGCCGGTCGCCTTCGCTCACCTCCACGATGTCGTTTCGCTTGTGGAGGGTCACCCCGGCGGCGGTGAACTGCTCCTCCAGGATGGCTGCCGACTCGGCGTCGAGGAGCCGGCTGAAGATGCGTCCGGAGCTGACGACCAGGTGCCGCTCGACGCCGCGGGCGAGGTGGGAGAGCACCGGGACGCTCACGAGGCCCGCCCCCAGGGCGGTGACGCTGGCGGCCGGTTTGAGGAGCCCTTCCAGCTTGTCGGCGTCGGCCATGTGCCGAAGGGTGCTGACCCTTTTCAGGCCGGGGCGAAACGGGCGGGCCTCGCTTCCCAGCGCCAGGAGGAGGGAGCCGAAATGGAGGGATTCCCCGTTGTCCAGCCGGACCTCGCCACGCTCGGGATCGAGCTCGGCCGCGGCATGCCCGAAGAAGGTGGCGACCCCCATCTCGCGGTAGAAGGAGTGATCGACGATGAAGAGGTTGTCCCTGCCGGTCTTGCCGCCGATGAAGTAGGGGGTGAGGACACGGGAGTAGGCGGGGGAGTCCTCGCGGTCGACGAGGGCGACGGTGGTTCGGCGGCAGTGGCGGCGGATGGTGCGGATCGCTTGCAGGCCGGCGGCGCTGTTGCCGATGATGACGATGTCGAAGTGCGGCATGTTTCCTCCGGAGGGGTATCAAACCCCATCCTCACCCTGTTCCCCCCCTACCTTCGCCGAGGCTTCGGCCGGCAGGCATGAAGGGGAGGGAACCTTGCGTGGGAGCAAGAGCTGCAGGGTGGGCAAGCCCTCTGCCCACCATTCTCCTTGGGTACCGCGTGGGCACGGGGTGCCCACCCTACGCCCCTAAGGGACAAAGGGAAGGGACAAAGGGGACAGGCACCTGGCGGAGCCAGTCCCCTTGCCTTCACGTTAGGAGAGGCCGAGGGAGCTGGTCTTTTGCGGGGTCGGGATGCCGTTGGGATCCCAGCCGCGGACGGCGTAGTACTCGGGGAGCATCTCGGGCAGCCGCGAGACGCTCCCTTTCATCGGGCCGTCCGGGAGCGGGTCGGCCAGCACGCGCTTGGGGAGGGTGTCCTGGGAGGGATCGATCCCGGCCTTCAGGTTGAACAGACGCTCCAGGTTGTAGATCCGGTCGCCGGCCACCATCAGGTCGTCCTCGCTGAAGGCGCTGCCGGTCGCGGCGTTGATCAGCTTGGTCACCTGCGGGATGCCGATGCCGAAGGTGGTGAAGAGACAGACACCGGCGGAATCGACCACGGCGGTGATGTCCTGGAACGCCTTGGCCCAGGCGGCCTTCCCCTCGATGGCCTGTGGATCGAGCTTTTCGGGAACGCCGAGGATCTCCGGGGAGACCAGGTACCCCCGCACGTGACACCCGCCACGGTTGCTGGTCGCGTACTCGAGCCCCATCCCCTGGATGGCGCGGCCGTCGTAGGCGGGGAGCTCCTGCTTCTTGACGCTCATGGAGAGCTCCGGGGCTCCGTAGCCATCGGCCAGCCGGTAGGAGCCCATCCCGGTCTTGGCGCCGAAACCCTCTCCCTTGCCGGTCATTTCCACGAGCTTCACCATGGCGTTGGCGTCGCCGAATTTCAGCGGCATGCCGGCCTCGGCCTCGGTGACGAGCCCCCGCTCGTACAGCTCCATCGCGCACGCCACTGTGGACCCCATGGTGATGGTATCCATGCCGTACTCGTCGCAGAGGTAATTGGCCTTGACGATGGCGGCCAGGTCGGAAATTCCGCAGGCGGCCCCTAGAGACCAGAGGGATTCGTATTCGGGCCCTTCGCCGCTTCCGCTGAAGCGAGGGTCCGCGAGCCTGGTCACCCGGCCGCAGGCGATCACGCATCCCATGCACCCCTTGTTGCGCTTGAGGAAGGTCTGGACCAGCCGCTCGCCGGAGATATCCTCGGCAGCGTCGAAGGTTCCGCATTGGGAGTTGCGGGTCGGCAGCGCCCCGCTTTGGTTGATGATGTTGACCAGGATGGCGGTCCCCAGGGCGGGGAGCCCCTCGGCGGTCACCGGATGCTCGCGGAGAAGCTTCAGCGTTTCGCGGGCGGCGTCGCGGAAGCCCTGCTTGTCGGCGGCGGTGATCCCTCCGGTCCCCCGCACGGCCACGGCTTTGAGATTCTTGCTCCCCATAACCGCGCCGACGCCGCTGCGGCCGGCCGCCCGGTGCTTGTCGTTCACGATGCAGGCGAAGCGGACCAGCTGCTCCCCGGCCGGGCCGATGCTCGCGACCTTGGCATCCCCGTGGAACTCGGCGCGAATGATGTCCTCGGTCTGGTCGGTGGTCTTGCCCCACAGATGGGAGGCGTCGGCGAGCTCGGCCTGCTCGTTGTGGATCTTCAGGTAGAGAGGCTCTTGCGCCTTCCCCTCGATGATCACCAGGTCGTAGCCGGCGTACTTCAGTTCGCACGGGAAGTAGCCGCCGGAGTTGGAGCAGGCGATGGTCCCGGTCAGGGGGGATTTGGTCACCACCATGTAGCGCCCGTTGGCGGCCCCGTAGGTCCCGGTGAGGGGCCCGGTGGCGAGGATGAGCTTGTTGTCCGCGCTCAAAGGATCGACCGCCGGATCGATCTCGTTGACGAGGTATTTGGAGGCCAGCCCCCGCCCGCCGACGAAGGCGGCGGCCCATTCCATGTTGAGATGCTCAGTCGTGCAGCTCTTGGCGGTCAGATTCACCCGCAAAACTTTACCGTGCCAGCCGTTTCCCATCTCACACCTCCCCTTGGCCGTCTTTCATGGTTCTGGCGAATCGCAATACCTTCTCCCTTAGCGGGAGGTCCTCCTCGGAGTACTTGAGGCAGTGGGTGGGGCAAAAGGTCACGCACTCGGGAAAATCCGTGCCGCAGAGGTTGCACTTGTCGGCCTTCCCGGACTCGTCGAGGTACTTGATCATGCCGAAGGGGCAGGCGCTCACGCAGGTCCGGCAGCCGACGCACTTGAGCTCGTCCACCTCGACGATGCCGGAGGCGAGGTCCTTGGAGATCGCCCCTTTCGGGCAGGCCTTCAGGCACCACGGGTCGTTGCACTGCATGCAGGTGACCGTGATGAACTGCGCCTCCTCCATGAATACTTCGTTGACGATGCGGGACTTGCTGGGGGCGAACTCCCCGCGGTGCCTGAACGAGCAGGCCATCTCGCAGGATTTGCATCCGATACACTTCGACGGCTCGATGCGAATCAACTTCTGCATGGTGCGACCTCCCTGAAGTGAATGTCCCCGGAAGGCAATCGAAGAGGGTGGGGAACAGGTGAATGACCGACTGTATCAAGTGACAGCCTATGACAACACTTCCTGTTTCGATTGATATTGGAGGGATACGGATAGGTTGGAGCTCGTATAATTATCCATGATTTCCAGCGCGGTCAACCCAAAAAAATGAATGAATTGATTAAAGGGTGTTTGCTATGACAGCAAAAGGGAGGAGCGGGGATTTTGAGGGAGGGGAATGAGAGCCGGACTATCCTAAGGGCGTTTCCTTTGTGATTTCAGGTATTGGAGAATAGCTTTCAAGTTTTTCGCGGAGCCGGCCGATAAGCCGCTTCATTAAACAACCGTTCCGTGGTGGCAGGGAGGAAAGATGCAATTTTGGGCGGATTTAAAGGTTAAGGGTAAGTTGATGACTCTGGTCTCCATTGCCGTTTTGACCCTCGCCGTCGTTGTCTGGGTGGGGCTCTCCAAGATGGGGCGGATGGCCAGAAACGAAGAGGATATGAGCATCGCGGTCACCCACGTCTCGCTCCTGAACAACCTCAAAAACGACCTGCAGGGGATTCGCCTCGACCTCGTCTATCTCCTTTCGCTCAACGACCGGCAAATAGCCGCGGAGAAATCCCGGGATATCGTGCTGCGCAAGGGGCGGATCAAGGAGGGGCTGGCGGCCTTCCAGAAATACGACCTGGAGCCGAAGGAAACGGCGCTCGTCGATGCCTTCCGCGAGGGGTTCGAGGCATACGTGGCAAAGGGTGACCAGCTGGAGCAGATGTCGGTGGCAAGCATCGGCAACCCCCAGGGGAGGGCGGCCGCGGTCAATTTTGCCGTCGGCAGCGTGGCGCCGCTCCATGTGAAACCGGCCAAGGCCATCGACGATCTCGTGAGCCTCAACGTGGTCGAGGCGGCGGCGAGCTACCAGCATGACCTGGCCGGGTACAAGGAGTCGGTGGCCATCCTCATCGCGGTGAGCGTGGCGGTAAGCCTCTTCATGGCCGGCATCGGCTTTCTCATCGCGAGCTCGATAGTGCGGCCCCTGCAGATGGTGTACAACACCCTGGCCGAGGTGGCGGCGGGAGATCTCACCGCGCGCTCCTCGGTCTGCAGCCGCGACGAGATGGGGATGCTGGCGGGCGAGGTCAACCTGATGACCGAGAAGCTGCTCGTTACCCTGGGGAAGGTGGTGCAAAGCAGCGAGAGGGTCACCGCTGCCGCCAACGAGCTCAACACCGTGTCCGAAAAGATCGCCGCGGGGGCCGAGGAGGTCGCCTTCAACACCAGCACGGTGGCGACGGCCAGCGAAGAGATGATGGCCACCTCGTCGGGCATCGCGCAGAGCTGCCACCTGGCGGCATCCGGGAGCGAGCGGGCCAACGATGCGGCCAGGGCGGGGGTCTCGGTGGTCGAGAAGACCGTCGACGTGATGGGGTCCATCGCGGGACAGGTGACCACCTCCGCCCAGACGGTTGCCGGGCTGGGGGCCCGCAGCGACCAGATCGGGGAGATCATCGGGACCATCGAGGATATCGCCGACCAGACCAACCTCCTTGCCCTGAACGCCGCCATCGAGGCGGCCCGTGCCGGGGAGCAGGGGCGCGGGTTCGCGGTGGTGGCCGACGAGGTGCGGGCACTGGCCGAGCGTACCACCCGGGCCACCCGCGAGATCTCCGAGATGATCAAGTCCATCCAGTCCGAGACCAGGAGCGCGGTGGCCGCCATGGAGACGGGGGTGCGGGAGGTGGAGCTGGGGACCGCCGAGGCGGCCAGGTCGGGGGAGGCGCTCAGGGCGATCCTCGAACAGATCGGCGACGTGACCCTCCAGGTGAACCAGATAGCTACCGCGGCCGAGGAGCAGACCGCCACCACCTGCGAGATCACCAACAACATCCAGCAGATCACCGAGATCGTCCAGGGGACCTCCCGGGGCGCTCACCAGTCCGCCACCGCCGCCGGCGAGCTGGCCGGCCTGGCCAACGATCTCCACGACCTCGTGCAACAGTTCCGCCTCGCCTGACGGCGTCTCCTCGTCCTCTACCGGTTGTCCCATTGGTCGCGAGGCAGCCTGCACCGGCTGCCTCGCCTTGTTCATGCCGTAAGTTTTTTCGTCCGGGTGCTCTTCCTTCTCTGCCCTTCCGTAGCGGTATCTTCCGGCTGAATTTACCGGTACTTGGCGTGGCCTCGCGGCAGAGGCGACAGCATCGTGAGCTTCACGGTCACCAAGGGGGGGCTCAAGTTATTTCCCGGGGTGCCGATTGAGACGCAAGGCAGAAGATTGCGCAGCCGTTTCGCTGGAGGGCCACAGATGGACAGTACGCACAAGATAAAGCGGATCATGGTGGTGGATGACCAGGAGATTGCCCGGGCCCTGCTGTCCCAGCTCGTCTCGGGAAAGGGGCACGTGGATTGCGCGGAAAGGGGGGAGGAAGCCATCGCCCTGCACGCCAGCGCGCTCATGGACAAGTGGCCCTACGACCTGATCCTGATGGACGTCAACATGTTCGGCCTTTTGAACGGCAACCAGGCGGTACGCTGCATCCGGGAGCATGAGAACCGCATGAAGGTGGAGAACCCCGTTCCCATCATCATGGTCTCCGCCTCGAACCAGCCGGAGCAGATCGAGTTATCGGTCGAGATCTGCGGGGCGAACGGCTATATCTGCAAGCCGTTCAACAGGTCCCAGATCCAGGAAACGATCGAAAGATACCTCGGGTAGAAAGGATGATGGCTGGAGCAAATACTCCCCTTCCTTGACGAGAACGGATAATTGTTCTATGTTCCGGCAGCCGCAGTCAGTCGCGGTGCCGATGTTATGATTTCTTTTTCAATGGAGTCACCATGAACAAACTGTTCCGTGCCCTCGTCATGTCCCTCTCGCTGGTGATATTCGCCCAGGGCCTCGCCCACGCCGAAAAGGGGGTGGCGGTTTTGCAGCCCGACGCCCCCCTCGAGATCTTCCTCTACGAAAACGATTTCGACACCAAGGACAGCAAGCCCAGGATCAGGCACCTGGTGAAGTACCAGAACGTGTCGAAGCAGAAGGTCCTGTCGGCCAGGTTCGGGTTCCTCGAGTGCAACGACTACAACGAGCTGGTCGGCAGCTTCGTCGGCTACTCGCTGGAAGACGCCAAGGTCGGCGAGAAGAACAAGATCAAGTTCACCGACGAGGCTCCCTACGCCTCCTTTTTCAAGAAGTACGGGTCCGCCTTCGTCTGGGTGGACGCCGTCCGCTTCGAAAACGGCACGGTCTGGAATGCGGATCGTTCCCACCTGATCATCGACCTCAAGAACTACCTCCCGGGGATCAAGGAGAACGACCTGGCCGAGAAGAAGAGCCTGATGGAGGATTAGCAGGAGAAAAGCGTACGAAACCAACGATGAAGGCCCGCCGGCTCAAGCCGGCGGGCCTTTTCTGTGGTAGCCGCCAAAGGGGCGCATCGCTATTTTTTGTGGCAACTCAGGCAGATGAGGGAGTTTTCTTCCTTGGCCCAGAGCAGGAAGTTGTAGTCGTGGCCGGGGTCGGGTGAGACATTGTTCTTGTTGTGGACGTCGTGGCAGCTGACGCAGGTGAGGATCTCCCCCTGGTAGAGCAGGTCCACGATGCGGATCTTCGCCTCCCGGGTGACCCGGTTGTAGACGCCGGGAGTTTCACTGGGAGTTACCGCGGTGGCGTACTGCTCGGTCTTTTCGGCGAGCTGGTCGGTACCCCTGGCGGTCACCGCCTCGTCGTAACTGAAGCCGATCGGATGGGTGATGTTGAGGTCGGTGGAGATGGTTTTTTCCGCGGGCATCTTGGTGCCGTGGGGGTCGATGGCGATGGCGCCGTCATGGCAGGTCATGCAGAGCCTGCTCGGCCCGACCAGGGGATCCAGGTTCTGGCTGATCCTGAGATTTTCCGGGGCGGTCCAGGTGTAGGGGCGAAGGCCGGAGGCCTGCTGGTCAAGCGGCTTCGCCCAGAGGGTTCCCGCCTCGGAGTTGGCGTGGTGGGGGACATGGCAAAAGGCGCAGACCCTTCCCATCGAGTCGTTGAAGACGAAAGCGAAGGTGTTCATGTCGTGCACCGATCCGACCGTCCCGGTGCCGGGGGCCTGGCCGGCGAAGGCCGCTCCTCCGGCGATCAGGAGATGGAAGACGATGAACGCTACCACGTGAAGGTTTCGTAGAACGAAGCGGGTGCTGATTGTGCGTACCGTTGCTGCCATTGTCAATGCGGTCACTACATAAAATGATATCACTAAGAGATGAAGCTATCGCCCATAATCGGCGAGTTGTATAGCATAAGTGATAATTTATATGCAACAGTGATTTTTATGCGATAAAATCTGACCAATAATTTCAGGCAGATGATGAGGGTGGCGGATGCCTCGGAAGAGGGTGACGACCGGGCGGTCGAACGGTTGAAAGAGTGCGCGTCCCGAAAATCGACCGGATCTCGTGACACTGCAAATGGGTGGGGTAGAATTACTGCTCGCCAAATGCTTCTTAAAATGTTACTCACGGTAAAGAAGTAATAGTTGACGCTGTATGGGCATCGCTGGTTACTGTCTCGGTCCTGAACGGTGGTTGGAAACCGCTCGGAAAAGAGGTCCCACGTGTTGTTCTACCCCAACTTCTTCAAGAGTCTTCCCCGTCTGCAACGGCACGCTCCCCTCCGTCGTCTCTCCCTGTTACTGTTCACCGTCATCTTCTTTGCTTCGATCTCTGCCGCCCACGCCGCCCATCGGGTGGTCAAGGTCGGCGTCTACGAAAACCCTCCCAAGATCTTCACCTCCGATGCCGGCAAGCCGTCCGGCATCTTCATCGACATCCTCGAAGACATCGCGAAGACCGAAGGGTGGTCCCTGCGGTACCTCCCGGGCACCTGGGCGGAGGGGCTGGATCGCCTCGCCAAGGGGGAGATCGACCTGATGCCGGACGTGGCGTACACGACCGAGCGCGAGGGGCTCTACAGCTTCCACAAGATCCCGGTCTTGACCGTCTGGTCCCAGGTCTACGCCCGCAAGGGGAGCGGCATCCAGACCATACTGGACCTCAACGGCAAAAGGATCGCGGCCCTGGAGAGGACCGTCCAGCTGGAGACCTTCACCCGGCTCACCAACAGTTTCGGGCTGAAGTTCACCCTGATCCCGGTCCCCGACTACAAGACCGAGTTCGCCATGGTGTCGGAGGGGAAGGCCGACGCCGGGCTGACCAACCGCTTCTACGGGCTCATGTTCGCGCGCAAGGCGGGGCTGGAAGATACCCCCATCATGTTCGACCCGGATCCCTTCTTCTTCGCGGCGCCCAAAAACGCCCCGCCCGACCTGCTGGCGGCCATCGACCGCCACCTCGCCAAGGAGAAGCAGAACCCGCAATCCGCCTACTACCAGGCCATGAAGAGGTGGACCTCGGAGGAGGTGCATTTCCAGCTCCCGTTTTGGCTCGAGGTCGCCGCCCTCTTGCTCGGGGGCGCCCTCATCGCGAGCCTGGCCGGAAGCTTCGTGCTGAAGCACCAGGTCCGGGCCCGCACCGCCGAGCTCAAGGAGGTCAACCAGGAGATGGAGCGCCGGGTCGAGGAGCGGACCCAGACCCTCAAGGAGACCAACGAGAGGCTAAAGGCCACCCTGGAGGACCTGGCCGACGCCAAGGAGCGCGCCGAGGCGGCGGACCGGATGAAGTCGGCCTTTCTCGCCACCATGTCCCACGAGCTCCGCACCCCGCTCAACTCGATCATCGGCTTCACCGGCATCCTGCAGCAGGGGTTGAGCGGCCCGCTCAACGGCGAGCAGGGGAAGCAGCTGGAGATGGTCCGTAACAGCGCCGAGCACCTCCTCTCCCTGATCAGCGACATCCTCGACATCTCCAAGATCGAGGCCGGGGAGCTGCAGGTGGACCGGGAGCCGCTTCTCCTGGAGGAATCGATCCGGAAGGTGGTGCAGACGGTACGGCCGCTGGCCGAGAAGAAGGGGCTGGAGCTGTCGGTGGAGGTGGGGGCGCTCGCCCCGCTGACGGCGGACGTCCGCCGGGTGGAGCAGATCCTCCTCAACCTCCTGAGTAACGCCATCAAGTTCACCGAGCAGGGGGGGGTCGCGGTCCGCTGCGGCAGGGAAGGGAGATTCTGCGTCACCAGCGTGACCGACACCGGGATCGGGATCTCCCCGGACCAGATGGAGCGGCTGTTCCAGCCTTTCCACCAGGTGGACACCGGGCTCAGCCGGAAGTACGAGGGGACCGGGCTCGGGCTCTCCATCTGCAAGAGGCTCGTGGAGCTCATGGGGGGAAGCATCGAGGTCCGGAGCACCCCGGGGGAAGGGAGCCGCTTCCAGTTCTCCCTACCCATAGACGGGGACGCGGCATGAGGGGACGGGAGGGGATCTCGCGGCGGCCGCTTTTCCGGAACGCGGCGGTGGCGGCCGTCTACCTGGTCACCGCCAAGCTCGGACTGCTTTTGGCCATGGACCATACCAACGCCACCGCCGTCTGGCCCCCGAGCGGCATCGCCATCGCGGCCTGCTTCATCTTCGGCTGCCGGATCTGGCCCGGCATCTTCCTGGGGGCGCTCGGGGCCAACCTGCTCGTCCTCTCCGCCGCCGCCTTCGCCTCGCCGGCTGCCCTCGCCGTTTCCCTGGCCACCGCGGCGGGGAACACCCTGGAGGCGGTGGTCGCGACGCAGCTGGTCCGGCGCGTGAGCGGCCTGCCCGACCCCTTCGACCGGACGCGCGACACCTCGTGCTTCATCGTCCTGGGCGCCCTGGCCAGCCCGGTGATCAGCGCCACCATCGGCACGGTGAGCTTTTCGCTCTCCCGGGGGAGCTGGTCGCAGAGCGGGGCGATGTGGCTCACCTGGTGGCTCGGTGACGCGGTGGGGACGCTGGTCTTCGCCCCCCTCCTGATGACCTGGCAGAGGCGGCGAAGGGGGGGGGTGCGGTGGGCACGGGTGGCGGAGGGGGGAGCCCTGGTGGGGATCCTCCTGCTGATCGAGACGGGGATCTTCCGCTTCGACCTGCCGATCGAGTACCTGGTGTTCCCGGTGCTCTTCTGGGCGGCCTTCCGCTTCGGGCAGTTCGAGACGGCGGCCCTGGTCACCCTGGTGATGGGGACCTTCCTCCTCTGGACCCTGAGGGGGCTCGGCCCCTTCCTGGTGCGCGCCCCCGGCTATTCCCTGCTCTTTTTGCAGTCCTACCTCGGGGTGGCGACCGCCTCCATCCTGCTCCTTTCCACCCTGGTCAACTCGCGAAACCGCGCCGAGGGCCGGGTACGGGAGTACCAGGACAACCTGGAGCGCTCGGTGGCCGAGCGGACCGCGGAGCTCACCCAGACGCTCAAGGAGCTCGCCCAGGCCAAGGAGCAGGCGGAGACCGCGGACCGGCTGAAGTCCGCCTTCCTGGCCACCATGTCGCACGAGCTCCGCACGCCGCTCAACTCGATCATCGGCTTCACCGGGATCCTCCTCCAGAAGCTCGGAGGGCCCTTGAACGAGGAGCAGGAGAAGCAGCTCGGGATGGTGGCCAAGAGCGCCCGCCACCTCCTCGCCCTGATCAGCGACATCCTCGACATCTCGAAGATCGAGGCGGGGCAGTTCTGCCTGGACTGCGAGCCGTTCGCGCTCGACGAGCTGATCGGGCAGGCGGTGCAGGCCATCCGGCCGCTGGCCGAAAAGAAGGGGCTCACGCTCTCGGTCACCCTCGCCGATGAGGTGAAGGGGATGGAGGGGGATCTGCGCCGCGTGGAGCAGGTGCTCCTCAACCTCCTCAGTAACGCGGTGAAGTTCACCGAGCGGGGAGGGATCACCGTCAACTGCCGGCGCGAGGGAGCGCTCTACCGCATCTCGGTGACCGATACCGGCATCGGCATCGGCGGTGACCAGATGGGAAAACTCTTCAAGCCGTTCCGGCAGTTGGACACCGGTCTCAGCAGGGAGTACGAGGGGACCGGGCTCGGGCTCTCCATCAGCAAGAGGCTCGTGGAACTGATGGGGGGAAGCATGCAGGTGGAAAGCCGCCAGGGAGAGGGGAGTACCTTCAGCTTCCTCCTGCCGGCAGAAAGGAGGTGACGGATGCCGAAGAAGATCCTGTACATCGAGGACAACGAGCAGAACCTCTACCTCGTCAAGTTCATCCTGGAAAAGCACGGCTACCAGGTCCTTTCGGCCACCGACGGGCCGCAGGGGATCGATCTCGCGGTGAGGAGCGCTCCCGACCTGATCCTGCTCGACATCCAGCTGCCGCGCATGGACGGCTACGCCGTGGCCCGCGTCCTGCGGAGTAACGAGGCGCTGGCCCGGGTCCCCATCGTGGCGGTCACCTCGTACGCCATGGCGGGAGACCGCGAGAAGGCGCTCGATGCCGGCTGCTCGGGATACATCGAGAAGCCGATCAACCCCGACACCTTTATAAAGCAGGTCGAGCAGCACCTGTAGTAGGGACGGCCGGTGGGTAGATCGATAGTAGGGAGGCCGATGGTCGGGGCGGCGGTGGGGTAGGCCGATCACGAGACGGTACCGGTCCCATGGGGGGGGCGGTGCCGGGGAGGATGCCATGCAGCGGGTACTGATTGTGGACGATGTCGAGGAGAACCTCTATTTGCTCGAGGTGCTCCTCAAGGGGAACGGATTCGAGGTCGTTGCCGCCGGTAACGGCGCCGAGGCGCTGGAGTCCGCCCGGCAGTCGCCTCCCGATCTCGTCATCACCGACATCCTCATGCCGGTGATGGACGGCTACGCCCTTTGCAGGGAGTGGCGTGCCGACGAGCGGCTGAAAGCGATCCCCTTCATCTTCTACACGGCCACCTTCACGGGAAAGAAGGACGAGGAGCTCGCCCTGGGGCTGGGGGCCGACCGCTTCCTGATCAAGCCGATGGAGCCCGGCCTGCTGATGGCCTGCATCCGGGAGACCCTGGCGGGAGGTATCGCCGGCCGGGACGCGGGGGGGCAGGACGAGGCGCGGCTCGACAGGCAGTACAACGAGGCGCTCTTTCGCAAGCTGGAAAAGAAGATGGCGGACCTGGAGCAGGCCAACCGTGAGCTCCACCTGCGGATGGAGGAGCAGCAGCGCCTGGAGGGGCAGCTGCGGCAGGCGCAGAAGATGGAGGCGGTCGGCCGTTTCTCGGCCGGAATCGCCCACGATTTCAACAACATCCTGACCGTCATCCTCGGCTACGGCGGGATGCTGCGGATGTCGAAGGAGGTCAGCGAGGGGGTGCGCGAGAAGCTGGAGGTCATCCTGGCGGCGGGGGAGCGGGCCAGAAGCCTCGCCAGCAGCCTCCTCACCTTCAGCAGGAAGACCACTCCGCAGCTGCAGACCCAGGATCTCAACCGGACCCTGAAAGGGGTGGAGGTGTTCCTGCGCCGGGTGATCGGCGAGGACGTCGCCCTCTCCATCTCCACCACCTCGCAGCCGCTCACGATCCTGGCCGACAAGGGGCACATCGAGCAGGTGCTCATGAACCTGGCGGGCAACGCCAGGGACGCCATGCCGGATGGCGGGACCCTCTCCATCGAGACCTCGGAGGTGGAGATCGACGAGGCGTACACCCGCCTCCACGGCGTGGGCGAGCCGGGGCGCTATGCCCTTGTCTCGGTGACCGACACCGGCGTCGGGATGGATGCTTTCACCTGCCAGCAGATCTTCGAGCCGTTTTTCACCACCAAGGAGAGCTGCAGCGGGACGGGGCTGGGGCTGTCGATCGTCTACGGCATCGTCAAGCAGCACAACGGGCACATCCGGGTCTTAAGCGAGCCGGGACGCGGCACGGTGTTCCACGTCCTGCTCCCCCTGGTGGAAACCCTCCCCCTCACCGCCTCTGCCGAGGTCCCGCTGGCCCTCCCGCCCGGGGGTACCGAGACCATCCTGGTCGTCGACAACGAGGCGGCGATCCGGGAATACCTCGACCTGTTCCTCTCCGGGATGGGGTACAAGGTGTACCTGGCTGTGGACGGCTTGGACGTGGTGCGGCAGTTCCGCGAGAAAAAGGACGAGATCGACCTGGTGGTGATGGACCTGGTCATGCCGAAGAAAAGCGGCCGCGACGCCGCCGTCGCCATCAGGAACATCAAGAAGGACGCCAAGATACTCTTCATCACCGGGTATTCCCCGGATGTCTGCAGCGAACCGCTGATGGCGGAGGCGGCGATGATCACCAAGCCTTCCACTCCGACGGAACTGGCCCTCAAAGTCCGGGAGGTACTTGACCGTGACAACGATTGAACGCTCAAGCGGCAGGGAAATCTCGTGGTGGGGGTGGCCGCTAGCCTGGCGGCCGCATGACGGGCGGGAACGGTGCTACGGTCGGGCAAGGGCGCTGGCGTTATTGTCGGCTGCGGTCGGCTGGCTCTTTCTGGCCATGCCCGCTCCCTGCCAGGGGGCGGGCGAACCGGGGATCGACCAGTTGACCCGGGAGATAGCCGACCTGATGGGAAGTAACACCTCGACCTTCCGAAACGAAAGCTACGGTTACATCGAGTTCGACAAGTGCCTGATGAGATACAGCGTGTCCGGAACGGTGGTCGGCAATGACTACACCTACAAGTACGACAACATAAACTTCGCCAATCTCGACCTCAAGGAGTCGCGGGAAGGGGAGGACTATTCCCCCTACATCGTGTTGAGCTTCGACAGCAAGATCGCCATGACGGGCACCTTCAACCGGGAGGTGACCACGGTGGTGATCGGCGCGGCCAACCGGGAAGGCTCGAAAAAGCTCTTCGGGCTTTTCACGAAGCTAGGCAACCTGTGCAAGCCACCTCAGAAGTAGCGGCCGTCACCCCCGGACCCTAGAAGCTTGGTACCATCATCGCTTCGGTGGGACGGTCGGCGCGGGGCGGCGCGCTTTCCCAGGGCGCCCCGTCCCTGCGGGTGAGCATCACCGCGTTGGCGAGATCGTCGGTACCGTAGGAGACGATCGCTCTTCCCTGGGTCCCTTGCCCGGCCGTGAGCTCCAAAGGCCAGAAGACGAGCTCGGTCAGGCCGAGGGTGAAGAGGTCTCCGGCAATGTAGACGAGGATTCGGACCTTGGATTCGGAAGGAGAGCCGTTGACGAACTCATAGACATCGACCCGGTCGCTGTTGCGTTTCTCGGTCACCACCGGCACGCCGAGGGTGCCGACCACGGCGTCGCGGTGGGCGCCGACCCGGACGTTCTGGATCTGAACCGGGGCGGGTGCCGTCGCCGCATAGTAAATGGAACAGCCGGAAAGGACCGTGGTAAAGATAAGGACGACAAAGAGTCTGGTCACTACCTGTAGATCCCGCAAAGCATCCTCCTGGCACTCCGATTGAAATTAAAATTCCCATAACATATCCATTGAGGCCTTGCAACAGTTAAACGGGCAAAGGGCAAAAGGGCGACGGGATTAGTGAAGGGTATTGTGCAGAGAGCACGATGCGCGCTACACTTCGAAAAATAAAATCCCGCAAAGGGAGGAGTTTATAAAAGTTTTAGCGATCTTTATGGAAATTTAAGATCTCCTTCAGGACCAGTTAAAAATGGTTTCGTACAGTAGCAGCATCACAACCAAGGAGGATGCTGCATGAACAAGATCAAGCTGCTGTACGACATCGCCACCACCATGAAAAACTCCGAGAAGATCGCCGGCGTGCTGGGAGTCAGGGTCCGCAAGGACCAGGATGAGGTCTTCACCCTGCGTAACGAGTTCGAGAAGGGGGGTAACGGCCAGGCGAAGACCGTCGTCTCCGCCGAGCTCAATCTCGACGGCCGTCACGTGAAGCGGGAGAGCACCACCGAGTTCGAGCTCTCCGGCTGCTGCGGCCATGGCCATGGCCACGGGATGCTCCGTCGGATCTTCCACGGCAGGGCGGAGCGGGAAGGGTGCTGCGGGGTGCGCGGCTTCTTCGGTAAGCTCTCCTTCGCCTTCGGGATTCTCAACGGCATCGAGGCGCAGGAGCGCGCAGACGGCGGGGCGCGCCTCACCCTGAACCTGGACGCGCTCCCCGAGGAGCTCAAGGCGGGGCTTATGGAAAAGCTGCGCCACAAGGCGGAGCACTGCTGCCACCACGGGAGCCTGGCTGGGTGCCAGGTGGAAGCCGTCCACGGGCAGGTCACGGTGGAGGTCGACCGGGAGCGGAAGATCGAGAAGATCGTGATCGGCCTGGACGGGAGCATGAGCGGCCGGGACGACGGAGTCCACGAGGTAACGGCGAGCGGCGAAGTGGCCTTCGCCTGGTAACCGGAAAGGGGCGCAGGGGCTTCAAGGCTCCTGCGCCTTTTGGAGAAGAGATGAATTACGACGACACCTGGAGCAGACGCCGGGAGGATGCCTGCTGCGACCGGTTCTCGAGGTTGCGCAGCCATCTGCACCGCCATCACCACGAGTTCCTGCGCTACCACCGCATCTTCCGTTACGCCCGGCCGGTGGTGCTCCTTTTCAATCTGGTCATCCTCGTGCTGCTCTTTCGGTGGGCCGGCATCAAGGCGGTGGGGATCTTCTTCGCCGCCCTCATCGCCATCAAGGAGATCGCGGTCTTCATCTTCCTGATGCGGCTGGAGAAGCGGATCATCTTCCCGATCCAGGCCTTAAGGCGCGGGGTGGAGGAGATCGCCCGCGGGAACTACGACGTCCGGGTGGAGTGCAACGTCCCCAACGACCTGGGGCTTTTGACCGCCTCCTTCAACGACATGGCGTACCAGCTTTTGCTGTCCGAGCAGGTCAAGGCGGAGTACGAGGAGAACCGCAAGAACCTGGTGGCCAACATCTCCCATGACCTGAAGACGCCGATCACCTCGGTGCAGGGGTACCTGGAGATGCTCCTCGAGCGCGACGTCGAACCCGAAAAAAGGGAGCGCTACCTGAAGACCATCCACCACAACGTGAGCTACCTGAACCACCTGGTGGACGACCTCTTCCTCTTCTCCAAGCTCGACATGCAGAAGCTGGAGCTCAAGATGGAGGAGGTCCCGATCCGGGGCTACCTCGCCGATCTCATGGAGGATTACCGCCTCGAGCTGGAGCCGCGCCAGGTCACCCTGCGCTACGCCGACCGGCTGACCGGCGAGCCCTGCCTCAGGATGGACGGCAAGCGGATGTACCAGGCGATCAACAACATCGTCAGAAACGCGGTGGGGCACGGGCCGGAGCAGGGGCTGACGCTCGAGGTGACGCTCTACGATTGCGGCGGCCGGATCGCCATCGATATCAAGGACAACGGCCCGGGGATCGCCGAGGACCAGCTGCCGCTCATCTTCGACCGCTTCTACCGGATCGACCACGAGCGCCGCAAGAAGTTCGAGAGTACCGGCCTTGGACTCGCCATAACCAGGGAACTGATCCAGGCGCACGGCGGGGAGATCTCGGTGGCGAGCACGCAGGGGGTGGGGACCTGCTTCACCGTAGGGCTGCCCCGGACGCCGGGGGCGGGGGAGGATCGATGAAAAAGGTGCTGCTGATCGAGGACGATCTCGACATCGCCGAGCTGGAACGGGATTACCTGCAGTTAAACGGCTATCACACCGACATCGTCCAGGACGGGTCGGCCGGGTTGAAGCTCGCCACCTCCGGGCGCTACGATATCGTGGTGGTGGACCTCATGCTCCCCGGGGTGGGGGGGTACGACATCATCCGCGAGATCAGGAAGAACCAGGAGATACCGGTGGTCGTGGTCTCCGCCAAGAACGAGGACATCGACAAGATCAGGGGGCTCGACATCGGGGCCGACGACTACCTCACCAAGCCCTTCAGCCCGGCCGAGTTCGTGGCGCGGATCAAGTCGCACCTGAAGAGGTACGAACGGCTCAAGGGGAACGCCCCGGGGCAGGAGGTCATCCTCAACAAGGGGCTGGAGATCAACACGGCGTCGCACCAGGTGCTGGTGAACGGCAAGGAGGTGCAGCTCACCACCAAGGAGTACGAGATCCTCGTCTTCCTCGCTTCCCATCCCAACATCGTCTTCACCAAGGAACGACTCTTGGAGGCGGTCTGGGGAAACGAGTACTACGGCGACACGGCGACCATCGCGGTCCACATCCACAAGATCCGTAAGAAGATCGAGGCCGATCCGGTCGAGCCGGTCTACATCGAGACCATCTGGGGGACCGGCTACCGCTTCCTCCCGTAACTCCCTTTCACCACTCCATCCAGAACCCCACGTTGAGGTACTCTTCGGTCGCGGTGAAGAATTCGCCCACCGTGGGCCTGCCGTGGTAAAATCCGCCCCCCAGCCGCCAGAGACGGCCGAAGGAGCGCATGTAGAGCCCGGCCTGCAGCGAGAGGTCTCCCCTCCAATCCCGCTCTTCCATCGAGGTGGTGTCGAAGGCCGCGTAGTAGCCGACCCGGTTGCCGAGGTATTTCTGCGGGCTTTGGTACTCCACCCCTCCCTCCAGCCGCCAGGGCTTCATGACCGAGCGGTTCCCGAGCCAGGCTCCCCACCCCGTTTCCGCGTAGAGGTGCCATCCCTCGAACGGCGCGACGCTCACCCCGCCGGCAATTTCCTCCCTGGTATAGCCGATCCTTTTGCGCCCGGTCCGCTGGATGTACTCGTCGCCCAGGTGGCTGGAGCGGTGGTGCAGGCTCAGCATCCCGCCTAGGGCCCGCGACCAACGGCCGCTCAGCTCCAGGCCGTAATCCCCATCCCAGCCGATGGAATCGAGCTGTTTGCGGATGTCGTAGAGGCCGTCATAGGCGCCGATGAAGCCTAACTGCAGCAGCCTGTCGCTCTGCTCGGAGGAGGAGATGCCGGCAAGGCCAAAGATCCCTCCCACCTTCACGTTGAGCCTCTCAGGGCTGGCGTCGGGGATGGCGGTCCTGGTGTAGGAGAGGTGCTCCACACCGAAGCCCGGGCGGTGCGGGTCGGCCAGGTGCGGGGGATAGGGGCTTCCTGCCGGGAAGAAGTGGCCGAGGCAGCCGTCCCCGCAGGAGAAGGCCGGGCCCTGCATGGGCTCCTGCCCGGAGGCCGGGTCGCCGGCGGAGCTCTCCCCTCGACCGGGATCGTCCGCGGCGCTCGCTCCCTGGCCGGTCGCGAGGCAGGAAAGAAGGCAGAAACAGATGACTGCGAGAGGCCGGGTCAAGATTCCCCTCCACACGGGGCCGCTGCAACGAGATGCCATGGCGCCTGGTCGTGGGCGTCCGGCACGGAGGGGTGGCCGGTTTGGAGCGGGGGAGGGGATGGTGCCGGGGACGTCGTTGAAATCGACATATCCAGTTTGTCAGGAATTTTAAAGTATTCAATAGGAGCTCTTTGAATGTCGGAAGTTTCTGCACTGTCAATGTCACGGTCATGACTGGAAAGAGAAGGTGATCTTGCAAAGTTAGCTCGTTGGATGTATGAATAAGGCCCTGCCTGTATCAGAAGACCATCCACCAAAAGGAGCGACTATGTCAGCCACACCGACCCGAGAAGAAGCATGGAGACTCTTGACCGAATACGTACCGAGCGACAACTTGCAGCGTCACGCGCTGGCCGTCGAGGCGGTAATGCGTTACATGGCCCGCAAACGGGGCGAGGATGAGGAGACATGGGGGCTCATCGGCCTCGTTCACGATATCGATTACGAACGCTATCCGGAGGAGCACTGCCAGAAGGCCCCCGGGATCCTGCGGGAACACGGGTGGCCGGAGGAGATGATCCGCGCGGTGGTCTCGCACGGATGGGGGATCTGCAGCGATGTGGAGCCGCTCAGCGCGGCGGAGAAGGTCCTCTACACCATCGACGAGTTGACAGGGCTCGTGGCCGCGGCCGCCCTCGTGCGCCCCTCCAAGAGCGTGCTCGATCTCCCGGTGAAGAGCGTGACCAAAAAATGGAAGGACAAGGCGTTCGCCGCCGGGGCCGACCGCTCGGTCATCGAAAAGGGGGCCGCCATGCTCGGGATGGAGCTCTCTCAACTGATCGAGGATTGCATCGAGGGGATGAGGACCCAGGCGGAGGCCATCGGGCTGAAGGGGAACCCGGGTGCTTAAGCCGGCGGAGGACTACGATCTGGCCATGCTGATGGGGGGGGACCCTGCTCACTGAAGCTCGGCTACCGGTGGTTTATGAGCGAGAACGTCACTCTCAAAGGGCCGGAGGTTGGACTGTCTGTGAGGTGGTGACCGAGACGGCGGACAGAAGTAATTTCCCCTCCTTCTTGAATAGGCGGAATTCTGTGCTATTACTTTTCGATGTTGATAGTGAACGTCGGGCGGTAATGCCTGACCAAGGAGGAAACGTGAAGAAAATTGCTGTTGCTACTTTTGCCCTGAGCCTTATGGTGTCCGGAGCTGCCCTGGGGGGAGTGTTCTCCAACGGGCAGACCCTTTTGGAAAGCCGCTGCGCCGTCTGCCATCCCTCTTCCAAGGCGAAGGTCCTGAAGAGAACCTCCGCCCAGTGGGACGCCATCGTCTCCAACATGATGAAGAAGGGTGCCAAGCTGAACGCCGAGGAGAAAAAGACCCTGGTCAAGTACCTGGCGGAGAACTACAAGAAATAGCCGGGGAGACAAGCAGGAACACGGCAGTAAACGGAAAGGGCCAGCTGAAACCAGCTGGCCCTTTTTGCGAGCGGAAGGCTACACCGGTTGGACGTAGCAGCTGTAGCAGGTGCGGTAGCAGTAGCAGTGGTAGCAGTAGCAACTGTAGCAATTGTAGCAGTAGCAGCTGTAGCAGCTGTAGCAGGTGGCCTGGGCTCCGGCGGCCTGCGCCCCCTCCTGTGCCCCCTGGAGAAACGACTGCCCCCCCTGCTGCTGTTGTTGTTGGCCACCCTGCGGCATCCCCATCATCGGGTTCTGGACTGCGGACGGGTTCATGACGTTGATGACGACCCCTTGGGGGCTGCCGCCGCCACCCATCATCTCCTGTCCCATCCCCCCCATCTGGGCGTTGGCCATCCCGCCGCAGCACTGTCCCATCTTGGACTGGACCTCTTCGGGAGGAACCTTGTACTGGTCGGCCATGTCGTCGGGGATCTCGTAAAAGGTGCCGTCTAATCCTCTGGTGATCATGTTCTCCTCCTTTCTCGTTGTTGGTTGTCCTCACGCGGTACCGCCCTGGTCACCTCCTTTTGCTCCGGCTTCTCGACAGCAACGCTCGCCGGTGTTGCCGGCGGGGTGCGGCTTCATTCGCTGCTGCATCTTCTGCATGGTCATCTCGTGAACCCTGCGCGCCGTCTCCGGGTGCTCGTTGAAGTAGCTCCACATGAGCTTGGTGAACTGGCAGTGGTTGTCCCGGAAGCTCTCGGAAAGGTCGCAGGAGATGGGACAGCCATGGGTGCAGAAGTGATTGGCCGCGCAGTCGAAGCAGCGTATGTACCAGGTTCCTTTCTTGGGGAAATTGTCCCGCAGCCTCTGTACGTGTTTCTCGTCGATCCCATCCAGCCGGCCGAGGAGATACTCCTTGTTCCTGGTCCCTCCGCAGACGAAGATGTTTCCCTCCCCGTCGATGCCGATCTTGTCGGCGGCAGAATCGCAGGAACGGTTCCACTGCGGCTGCGAACTCCCTGGGTTGTTGGTCGCCACCAGGTACTGGTAGGCCATTCTCCCGACCCTCATGTCGTCCACCGACATACCGCTCTGCAGCATGTGGCCGATCTCGTCGACGGTGCTCCTGAACATCTGCTCGGCGGAGAGCTGCTCGGCATCGCCCCGCCCCTGGGCGACCACGAAGTTGGAGATCATCCCGGCCACCCCCTGCTCCCGCAAGTACTCCATCACCTCCGGCATCTTCTCGGCATTGTGCCGGTTGATGGTCACCACCACGCCGACCGGGATGTTCCGTTTCCTGGCGGTGACGAGCAGTTCGTGGAGCTGGTCCCCCCCCTGCCGGCAGGCATCGTGGAGATGGGGAGGGCCGTCACAGCTGATCGAGAAGGAAACTCCCATCCCGTGCAGCTTCACCAGGCGTTCCTCGTCAAGGAGGGTCCCGTTGGTGCTGAGGGGGAAGATGACTTCCTTGCCGTGCTTTTGGCCAAGCGGCCTCGCATAGGCGACGAAGTCGGCGATCCAGGAGTCGTCCATCAGCAGCGGCTCGCCGCCGTAAAGATGGAGAGCGACCTGCGGGTACTGGGAGTTCTCGATGAGAAGATGGGCGATCTTTTTTGCCGTCCCCAGCGACATCCTGGAATCGTTGGCGGGGGTGCAGTCGATGAAGCAGTACGAGCACCTCAGGTTGCAGCGGTCGGTCAGCAGCATGGACACGTTGGATACCGACCGAAAGAACTTCGCCAGTGAAGCGTTGCCATAAGTCATGCTCATCCCTCCATGTTGAAATCATTGCCATTACGCATCGATGGGCCTGCTCCCTTCCGGGAGAGACGGGTATTAAAATTAAAACTATTTAACAATATCGCGAGAGGCAACGCTGTCAAGACGGGCTTCAGGAGGGGGGCAAGAGGGGGGGGATGCGCCGGACAGCCCTGCGGCGACCGGTCCGGCCGCCGCAGGGAAGAACCGGACCGAGAGGAGAGGCGTAGGGTGGGAGACCCCTGCCCGCCATTTTCTTGGGGTTGGCGGACATTTGCCGGACCCGCGTGGGCACGGGGTGCCCACCCTACGTAAAAGCGCCGGGGAAAAATTGTTTGCCCCGAGGGGCGGGGTGTGTTACACCCTTGGCATTTTGCAGTAAAGGCCGACCATGGAGAAAAACAACCGCCCCATCCAGGACATGCCCCAGATTGACGGGCTGAGAACGATAGCTGTCTTCGCCGCCATGTGTTCCCACTACCTCCCCATCGGGATCGGCAAGTACTTCGCCTACGGCCACGCCGGGGTCCAGCTCTTCTTTACCATCAGCGGCTTCCTCATCACCGGGATCCTCCTCAAATGCAGGTCCGCCATCGACGACGGCGGCTCCAGCGGCTTCTACCTGAAGCAGTTCTATGCCCGCAGGTTCCTGAGGATCTTTCCCCTGTACTATTTCGTGCTGGCGACCCAGGCCTACATCCATCGGCTCGGGGAGTCGCTTCCCTACCACCTGACCTACACCAGCAACATCTACATGGCGGCCATCGGGAAGATCGTCGCGGCCTGCCATTTCTGGTCTTTGTGCGTCGAGGAGCAGTTCTACCTCTTCTGGCCGTTTCTCCTCTTCTTCGTACCTAAGGAGAGCCTCGGGCGATGGGTGCTGGGGCTTATCCCGCTCTCGATCCTATTCCGCGCCTACTGCCTGGCGAGCGGCCTCTCCGACCAGACCATCTACCTCCTGCCGGCCAATTTCGACTGCCTCGCGGCCGGAGCCCTCTTGGCCATCGCTTTCGCGGAGAAGAGGGAGGCGGCGAAGCTCGCGGCCTACACCCGGGCGGCCGGGGTGGCGGGGAGCGTGCTGCTGGCCCTGCTGATCGCGCTCTCCATCTTGTTCCAGGAGCGCCACGGGATCGGGCAGGCCGCCAGTTTCCTCCTCCTCGACACGGCGATCGCGCTGATCTCCGTCGCCGTGGTCTGGAAGGCGGCCCAAGGCTACTCCGGCCCGGTCGGGGCCTTCCTCAACCTCGCCCCGGTACGCTACCTGGGGAGGATCAGCTACGGGCTGTACGTGATCCACCTGTTCACCCCGCTGGTCACCAGGGATCTCCTCACCCGCACCGGCATCCACCTGTCGCCCGGCAACACCATTGCGGTCAACGTGCTGCTTACGGTGGTGATGGCGGCGGCTTCCTGGCATCTCTTCGAGGCGCCCATCAACCGGTTGAAGAGGTTCTTCCCCTACCGGCAGCCGGCCGGCGCGGCCCGGGGGTTCGAGGCGCAGAAGGCGGCGGCGTCGTAAGGACCCAGATGAGGCGGCAGGTAAGGGAGCTAGCGATGAGCGGAGGCGTGATGATCTCCGCCCCAAGTGGTGGGTAAGGCCGGGTGAGGTCGAGGAAGGTGTGGCCGGAAACCCGGATTAGCGGAGCACGGCGGGTAAAGCAGTGAGAGGAAGCGAGGAGGAAGGGGTTGGTTCGTAAGAATCTGGACGGTTTCGGAGTTGGGTTGATGCTGCTTCTCTGCATGATCTGGGGATTGCAGCAGGTTGCCATCAAGGCGGTCGCTCACGACCTCTCCCCCCTCATGCAGGTCGGGCTGCGGTCGGGGCTGAGTGCCCTGCTGGTCGGCGCGGTCATGGTGGCGCGCAGGGAGCGCTTCTCACTGTCCGACGGCACCCTGGCCCCGGGGCTCGTGGCGGGGATCCTCTTCGCCGCCGAATTCCTCTTCGTGGCCAAGGGGCTCACCCGGACCACCGCATCCCACATGGCGGTCTTTCTCTACACGTCCCCCATCTTCACCGCCTTGGGGCTCCACCTGAGGCTTCCCGCCGAAAGGCTCACCGCTCGCCACTGGGCCGGCATCGGCATCGCCTTCTTGGGCATCGTCACCGCCTTCGCCGGCGGGCTGCTGCGCGGCGGGGTCACCCCGCAGATGCTCGTCGGGGACTGCTTCGGCATCCTGGCCGGCGCCTCCTGGGGGGCCACCACGGTGGTCATCCGCTGCTCGGCCCTCTCCGAGGCGGCTTCCGGCAAGACCCTCCTCTACCAGTTGGCGGTCGCCTGTGCCGCCCTGCTCACCTACGCCCTCCTCTCCGGGCAGTTCGGCGTGGCCGCCATGACCCAGGCGGCCTGGGGAAGCCTCCTCTTCCAGGCGGTCGTGGTCTCCTTCGCGAGCTACCTGGCCTGGTTCTGGCTCCTCAGGCGCTACCTCGCCTCGCGGCTTTCCGCGTTCTCCTTCATGACCCCGCTCTTCGGGGTGAGCTTCGGTGTCGTCCTTTTGCATGAGCCGCTGGACGCCTTCTTCGCCGCCGGCGCGGTGCTGGTCCTCATGGGGATCACCCTGGTCAGCGTCGGCGCCGGGCGGGCCGGGTGGTGGCGACGATCACCGGCGAGGCTGGAGGAGGACCGCTGCCCGGGCGCGTGAAAGCGCCTGGCCCCGCGGTTAAGGCCCGCCGTTCAACCGGTGGGCTTTTTTTTCGGCCGCCGCGCGAAATCTCTTGTGGCCCGGTGACTTTTGCACTCCCGAGCGCAGCTGATACACTAAGAAGATCACGGTCAAAGGAGGTGAACTATGGTAGCAAAAGGTACCATCTGCGCAACAGTCATCTTCCTCTTGTCGGCATGCAGTACAATCGAGACGCGCACCACTCAGGATTCGAACCTCCCCTACTCTGAACACCACTATGCGGCCCACGATGTGAAGGTTGATTGGAAGACTGAGCAAGTCGGCCCCGACCTGCGAATCAAAGGAATGGTAAGCAATCCGCGCTATGACACTTCGTACAATGGCTTCGAACTCACGGCGTCTCTTCTGGATGCCAACGGCAAAACCTTTGCCAAGAAGGTTTTCGTCTTTTATCCGGGACCTGTGACGGGAACGCAACCGTTCGGGCTCGATTTCCCACAAATGGAGGCGCAGCAGCTGCAAAAGGTTAAATTCAGGTACGAATACAACGTCGGTGAAGGAGGGGATCACTTTACCGGCAACTTCGAATCGGTTCCCTGATCATTGCCGGTACCGATGCCGCAGTGGCGTCTGCCATCCCGCCTAGTGGCCCTTAGGTGACCGTGATTGAAGGGCACGGGCAAAAAAACATCATGCTATCGCAAAGGCCCGCCGGTCTGACCGGCGGGCCTTAATCGTTTCCGTTGCCGGGGGGGCTTTAGATCAGGCCGTGGGCGACCATCGCCTTGGCGACCTTGATGAAGCCGGCGATGTTGGCGCCGTTCACGTAGTTGCCGGGGGTACCGTACTCCTCGGCGGTCTCGTAGCAGAGATCGTGGATATTCTTCATGATCTCGGCCAGGCGCTTTTCGGTGTAGTCGAAAGTCCAGGTGTCGCGGCAGGCGTTTTGCTGCATCTCCAGGGCCGACGTCGCGACCCCGCCCGCGTTGGCCGCCTTGCCGGGGCCGTAGGCGATCTTCGACTCGAGGAAGATCTTGACACCTTCGGGGGTGGTCGGCATGTTGGCTCCCTCGCCGACGGCGAGACAGCCGTTTCTCACCAGTTTGGCGGCGTCCTTGCCGGTGATCTCGTTCTGGGTCGCGGAGGGCATGGCCACCTGGCAGGGGATCTCCCAGATGTTACCGGCCGGGGTGTACCGCGCGTCCTTGTGGTAGGTGGCGTACTCCTCGATGCGCACCCGTTTCACCTCCTTGAGCTCCTTGATCAGCTCGACGTCCAGCCCCTTCTCGTGGTGGATGACCCCGCTCGAGTCGGAGCAGGCGACGCATTTGCCTCCCAGCTGGTGGATCTTCTCGATGGTGTAGATGGCCACGTTCCCCGAGCCGGACACCGTGCAGATCTTGCCGTCGAAGGAATCCTTGCGCACCTTGAGCATGGCGTCGACGAAGAAGGTGGCGCCGTAACCGGTCGCTTCGGTGCGGACCAGCGAGCCGCCCCAGTCGAGTCCCTTGCCGGTCAAGACGCCCGGCTCGTAGCGGTTGGTGATCCGCTTGTACTGGCCGAACATGTACCCGATCTCTCTCCCCCCGACCCCGATGTCGCCGGCGGGGACGTCGGTATGCTCTCCGAGGTGCCGGTACAGCTCGATCATGAAGCTCTGGCAAAAACGCATGATCTCGTTGTCGGATTTCCCTTTCGGGTCGAAGTCCGATCCCCCCTTGCCGCCGCCGATGGGAAGACCGGTCAGGGAGTTCTTGAAGATCTGCTCAAACCCCAGGAACTTGATGATGCCGAGGTAGACCGACGGGTGGAAGCGCAAGCCCCCCTTGTACGGTCCCAGCGAGCTGTTGAACTCGACGCGGAAGCCGCGGTTGATCTGGACCTCGCCGCTGTCGTCCTGCCAGGGCACCCGGAAGATGATCTGGCGCTCCGGCTCGCAGATCCGCTGGATGATCTTCCGCTCGCAGTACTCCGGATGCTTCACGAGCACCGGTCCCAGCGACTCGAGAACCTCGCGTACGGCCTGGTGAAACTCGACCTCGCCGGGGTTGCGCCTCAACACCTCCTGGTAAATCGGTTCAATCTTCTCGTCCATCTGCGGGCTCATGCACGCCTCCTTTGGATAAAATTTCGGCAACCTTCACCGTTCAGGCTGAAAACTGTCAAAAAATTGTAATCAGTGAACGGTTTATATACAGTTGCTGCATAAAAAGCAAGCATAAATGCCCATAAAGTGGGCAGTGTGCCTGTCAAATGGGCAGCTCCCGCTCCTGGTAGGGAATAACCTGAGAGGCGCCGGCCCCACGAGGGGGGCGGCTGCATTGAATTAATCCGGAGAGGTGTGAGAAAATAAAGGAGTAAAGCGAGGTGAGAACATATGAGATGCGACTACAAAGACGATTTCAAAGTCGACTATTCGGACTCGCTGCATGTCACCAAAGGGGACGGTATCGAGTTCTCGGTCAAAGGGAGCGAGATCCCTTCCAACGTGAAAGCATGTCTCGATTCGGCGGTCGCTCGTAAAAGTTGTCACGAATTGCGCGCCGCGGCTAAGGCTTTCACCGGTTCGCTCTCGAAAGCTTTCGACGTGGAATAATACAGCCGGTTTTCCGGCAATGACAGAAGAACCAGGGGACGTGATGGAGACGTCCCCTTTTTTTGTCTACTTAACCCCCAGAAGCGCCAGCAGGATGCCGCCGGAGATGGCGGTGCCGAAGACACCGGCCAGGTTCGGCCCCATGGCGTGCATGATCAGGTAGACCTGGGGATTCTCCCGGATGGCCACCATGTGGGAAACGCGGGCGGCGATGGGGACCGAGGCGATGCCGGCCGAGCCGACCAGGGGATTGACCTTGCCGCCGCTCACCACGTTCATGACCTTGGCCGCCACCACCCCGGAGGCGGTGCCGAAGATGAAGGCGATGAGCCCCAGGGCCACGATCTCCAGCGTCTTCAGGGTGAGGAACTGTTCGGCGTTCATGGTGGAGCCGATCGCCACGGTCAGCACGATGGTGATCACGTTCATGATCTCGTTGGCCGCCGTCTTGGCCAGCCGGTCCACCAGCAGGCACTCCCTGAACAGGTTCCCCAGCATGAGCATGGTGATGAGGGGCGCGATGGGGGGGAAGAAGAGGTTGACCACGATGGCGATGATGATCGGGAAGGCGATCTTCTCGAGCCGGGTGACCTGCCGCGGCTTGTCCATGATGATCTGTCGCTCTTTCTTGGTGGTCAGAAGCTTCATGACCGGCGGCTGGATCAGCGGCATGAGCGCCATGTAGGAGTAGGCGGCCACCGAGATCTGCGGCAAGAGGTGGGGGGCGAGCTTCATGGTGACGAAGATGGCCATCGGGCCGTCGGCGCCGCCGATGATCCCGATGGCGCCCGCCTCGGGGAGGGTGAAGCCTAAGAGCTTGGCGCCGATCAGGGCCACGAAGATCCCGAGGTGGGCGGCGGCTCCCAGGATGACCAGCCAGGGGCTCGCGATCATCGGCCCGAAGTCGGTCATGGCGCCGACCCCCAGGAAGATGAGCGGCGGCACGATGAGGAGCGCCACCCCCTGGTAGGCGTAATGGAAGAGCCCACCCGGCTGGGTGAGCCCGGAGCCGGGAACGTTGGCGACGATGCAGGCGAAGCCGATCCCGATCAGCAGGAAGGGCTCGTACTTCTTGGACAGGGCCAGGTAGATCATCAGGGCGCCGACGCCCATCATGACGACGTTCCCCCAGGTCAGCTGGGCCAGGCCGGTCTGGTCCTTCAGCACGTTCAACAGTCCGACGAATTGCGCAAACATAGTGACTCCGCTTATGACGGGCGCTGGCGGTTCAGTGGGACTTCTTCAGGGTTTCGTCATCGACTTTCCCAAGCCTGTTGAGCAGGGGGAAAAGGGCGAGCACGACGCCGATCCCGCCGATGATGACGAAGCTCAGCACGAAGTCGATCGCGCTGATCAGGAGGGCTCCGTTAAGGTTGTCTTGTATGGGCATGGGGGGCCTCAAAACTGCGGTTCTAGGTTCTAGGTTCTAGGTTGAAAACCTGGTGGACGCGGTGGTGTCTGTCGAGGCGGTGGGCTGCGTCATCGGGGGCGGCGCCGGGGTCAGGGGCTTTCCTCGATCTGGACCAGGGGATAGCCTTCTTCGACGGCATCGCCTTCCCGGACCAGCACGTCGCGGACGGTGCCGGCATAGGGGCTGACGACCGGGGTCTCCATCTTCATGGCATCGAGCACTACCACTACCTGGTTGACTCCCACCACGTCCCCCCGCTTGACGAGACACTTGAAGACCAACCCCGCCATCGGGCTGGTCACCACCTTCCCTCCGCTTTGGTCGACCGGCACGGCCCGGGAGGCGGCGGCCGGCTGCGGCGGTGCCACCGGTGCCGCCGGCGCGGCGGCGGGCGCCCCGGGCTGCGGCGCAGCGCTCCCCGGGCCTCCCTGGTCGAGCACCTCAACCCCGACTTCGTAGCTCTTCCCTTCCAGCGTGATCCGAAGCATTTTCATGGTCATGGATTGTTTCCTTTATTTTCGTGGGCGATGTGAGTGGAGATCCATGCGTCCCTGCGCGACCCAGCTCCAGTTTCTCTGCGGCAGGGCGCGGAACTTACCGATCCGCACGGGGGCCTGCAGGACCTCGCACGCGGCGGCGGTCAGTATCGCCACCAGTTGCTGGTCGGTCAGCCCCGGGTGGATGGTCGGGGGCGCCACCGCTTCGGGCGGCGCTGAGGGCTCCGGCTCGGGCTCTTTGGGGTGGTGGCGGAAGACTTCTCCCAGGCGGGAAAAGAACTTGGACATTGCGCTCTCCTTACAGCGGGATCAGGCCGTGCTTCTTGGGCGGGCGCGACACCCGCTTGGTCAGCGAGATCCGTAGCGACAGCGCCACCCGCGCGCGGGTCTCGGATGGCTCGATGACGTCGGTCACCATGTCGCGGGAGGCGGCCTGGTAGGGGGTGGCGAACTTCTCCCGGTACGATTTGACGAGCTCGGCTTCCTTGGTCGGCTGGTCTTCCGCCTCCTCGATCTCCTTCTTGTAGATGATGCGGGCGGCGCTCTCCGCTCCCATGACGGCGATCTCGGCGGTCGGCCAGGCGAAGATGAAATCGGCCCCCATGTCCTTGGAGCACATGGCGAGATAGGCCCCGCCGTAGGCCTTCCTGAGGATGACGGTGATCTTGGGGACGGTGGCGGCCGCGTAGGCGAAGAGCATCTTCGCGCCATGGCGGATGATACCTCCCCGCTCCTGGGCGAGCCCCGGCATGAACCCCGGGACATCCACCAGGTTCACGAGCGGCACGTTGAAGGCGTTGCAAAACCGGATGAAGCGGGCCGCCTTGTCGGAGGAGTCGATGTCGAGGCACCCGGCCTTGTAGGCTGGCTGGTTGGCCACGATGCCGACCACCATGCCGTAGATGCGGGCGAAGCCGACCACGATGTTGCGGGCGAAGCCGCTTTGCACCTCGAGCCACTCTCCCGGATCGACCAGCCGGGCGATGACCTGGTAGACGTCGAAGCCGGCCCTCGGGTCGTCGGGGATCAGGTCGTTGATGGTTTCGTCGGGGGTGAGGTCGATCTCGTCGGGGATCAGGTGGGGCGGGTCCTGCATGTTGTTGAGCGGCAGGAAGCTCAAGAGCTTTTGGGTGATGGCGAGGGCGTCCCGGTCGTCCTCGGCGACGAAGTGGATGTTGCCGCTGACGGTGGCGTGGGCCTGGGCCGAGCCGTACTCCTCGATGGGGGCGACCTGGCCGGTGGCCGACTTGATCACCTCGGGGCCGCAGATGAACATGCTCGAATGGGTGCGGGTCTGGATCAGGAAGTCCATCAGCGCGGGGCTGTAGGCGGCCCCCCCGGCGCAGGGGCCGGCGATGATGGCGATCTGGGGGACCACCCCGGAGGCGGCGACGTTGCGGTAGAAGACCTGGCCGTAGCCTGAGAGGCTGTGGATACCCTCCTGGATGCGGGCGCCCCCGGAATCGTTGATGCCGACGATGGGGATCCCGGTCTCGCAGGCGATCTTCATGATGTCGCAGATCTTGCGCGCGTGCATGTGGCCGAGCGCGCCGCCGCCGACGGTGAAATCCTGGCTGAAGACCGCCACCGGCCGCCCGTCCACGTTGCCGGTTCCGGTGACCACCGCGTCCCCCGGCATGAACTTGGAGGCGAAGCCGGGCATATGGCAGGCATGGTTGACATGCATGCCGAATTCACTGAACGAGCCGTTGTCGAATAATGTCTCGACCCGCTCGCGTGCGCTCAAACGTCCTTCCGAATGCCTCTTTTCGATCTTATCCTTACCACCACCAGCCAGAGCTGCCTCACGCCGCTTGCGAAGTTCATCAAGCAGTTCTCTCCTGATTGCCATGAAATGCTCCTCGAAATGACAGAAGATCGGTGATCAGACACAACTATACTGCTAACTTCGCCAGTCACAAGCAGTGCGGATGATGGCAGCAAGGCCGGCGGGAATCGCGGGAAAGCAGGGGCAGGAACGAATATGGCATCTCGAAAAGGGGCACTCGTCCCATCGGTTGCCGGATGATGCTCCTCCAGGTGGGTAAACAAAGGGAGACTGAGGAGGATGTGCCTCTGGAGCCTTGAAAGGCAAATCCCCCCTGTCCCCCCTTCGCAAAGGGGGGGACCTCGTTTCGGCAGATTTCCCCCGTTTTATCCCTTCCCTGCCCGTCCACATCCTCTCTCCCTCCGGGAGAGGGTTAGGGTGAGGGAGATTTTTCGGCCAGACGGGACCTTCCCTCACCCCGGGCCTCTCCCGGGGGGAGAGGGAGAGTCTGGGCAAGGGGATATCAGCCTATTTCCGGATCATGTTTCAAGGGGGCGTCTGGAGACAGTGTATACGGCGGAGGGGCCTTCGGAGCGGTATACGTTTTGGATATCCTTGGGCTTTCAGGCTACCATCGGGTCCACTTTGGCAGCGTTGCCGCCAGCGGCAGGAAGGGCTCGGAAGGTCCTCCGGTCCGCGGGGGCGAGGCGCTGCCCTCCAAGGAGACCCGATGGAGGCCATCACCCGCGACACCCTTTCCGGCTTCACCCTCTTCGGCGGCGTCGACGACGATGACCTCGACCGGATCGCCCGGCGGCTTGACCTGAGGGAGTTCGACCCGGGAACCCTCCTTCTGGAGAGAAACGAAGCCCCGCGGGAGCTCTACGTGATCCTCTTCGGCAAGGTCAGGGTGGAGCTCGTGGACAGCTCCGGGCAGATCCTCAACCTGACCGAGCTCGGCCGGGGAAGCGTCATCGGGGAGCGCGCCATCATCACCGGCCAGCGGCGCTCGAGTAACGTGAGGGCCATGACCACGGTGGTGGCGGCGAGGCTCGCCCGCGCCGACTTCGAGGAGCTGCTCGACCGGATCCCCCGCCTCTATGCGAACCTCTGCCGGATACTGGCGACCCAGCTCGGGAGCTGGGCCCACCGGCACCAGCGGGAGGAGAGCGAGCACCGCGAGTCGATCACCAACATCATCGGCTGGCAGCTTCTCCCCGAGTTCGGAGAATTCCCCGGCGCCACCTCCTGGGTCCGTCAGCTCAACGATCGCCTGAAGACCCTGGCGGCCGGGCGCAGCCACGTACTCATCCTCGGGGAGCCGGGGACCTGGAAGGACCTCGCCGCCCGCCTCATCCATTTCCACAGCCAAAACGACCGCCCGGTCCTCTTCCTCGACTGCGCCGCTCCTCCGCCGGTGCTTCACGAGACGGCCCCCGCCGACGCTGGCGTCCCGGAAAGCTCCACCCTCCTCGGGCTCGCGCAGGAGGCCGCCCTCTTCGGGCATGCCCCCGAGGGGGCGGCGTACGCGCGGCGGGTCAGGAGGGGGATGATCGAGCTCGCCGCCGGCGGCGACATGATCCTCCGTAACGTCGACTCCCTCACCCGTCCGGTCCAGGAGGAGCTGGTCGAATTCCTGGAGAGCGGGCAATTCACCCGGCGGGGGGAACGAAAGCTGAGAACCGCCGAGGTACGCATCATCGCGACCAGCGGGAAGCCGCTCTCCCCCCTGGTCGAAGCGGGGAAGTTCAACCCCCTCCTCTACCGGCGGCTGGCCGGCGAGACGGTGGAGCTCACCCCGCTCAGGGAGCGGAAGAAGGACGTGGCCGTCACCGCCAGAAGCCTCTTGAAATCCCTCAACGCGAAGCACCAGAAGAACGTGCGGCGCCTCTCCCAGGATGCCCTCAATCTCCTGGTGGATCACGACTGGCCGCTCAACGCCACCGAGCTGTACCAGGTGGTGAGCCGCGCGGTGGTGGTCTGCAACGGCGACACCATCCAGCCTGAGGACATCTCCCTGCAGGAGCATCCCTTCGGGGATGGACGGCTGAACCTCCTCACCCTCCCTGCCGTGGAGCGGCTCGCCAGGGACCAGCGCTTTCCGCGGCGGCTCCGCTGGGTGACGGTCCCCCTGTTCCTGGGCATCACCATCGCTACCCTCAGCGGATCGCCTACCGGCAGCGCGGCCAACCTGGCGGCGTGGACCGTGGGGTGGCCGGGCCTGGTGGTCGTAGCCTTCCTGTTCGCGCGGGGGTGGTGCAGTTTCTGCCCCATGGAGGCCATCGGCGAGTCCCTCGGCGTCACCAGCCGCGTGGTCCGCGACCCGGCCCCGTGGCTCAAGAAATGGGGGCCCTCGGTCAGCCTGGTGGCCCTCGTTTTCATCCTGCTCCTCGAGCAGGCCTCCGGGATGTTCTCCTATCCCCCGGCCACCGGACTGCTTCTCGGCGGGATCCTCCTCGCCACCGTTACCGCCGACCTCGTCATCGGGCGCCGCGGCTGGTGCAAGTTCCTCTGCCCGCTGGGAAGGATCGTCAGCATGATCTCCAGGATCTCCCCGCTGGAGATGCACAGTAACCGCAACGTCTGCCTGAGCCGCTGCCGCGTGGACGACTGTGTGAAGGAGAAGGGGTGCCCGATGGGGCTTCATCCCTCGGCCATCGACAGCTCCGACCACTGCGTCCTCTGCCTGGACTGCGTCAGGAGCTGCCCCCATCACTCGATGCAGCTCGATCTCCGCAATCCCGCCGCGAGCCTTTGCCACAAGTCGCGCCGGGGGGTACGGGACGCCTTCTTCAGCGTCATCCTGCTGGGCGCCGTGCTGGCCGCCAGGGGGACGCCGCTTTTGGCCGGCAGGAAGCCGGAGGTCTTTCCTCACACGCTCTGGAGCGGAGCCGACTGGCTGACCGCGGTGGCGGTCATCGCCGGTTTCACCGGGCTGGCGGTGGCCGCCTCCATGGGAGGAGGAAGGTCCCGCTGGCGGGCGGTCTTCGCTACCTGCGGGCTTTGCTATCTCCCGCTGGCGACCGCGGGGCTCTTCATGATCTTTTTCAGGGCTTTCGTGGAAGGGGGGGCGCGGCTGGTTCCGCTGCTGCTCGCTGCGGTGGGGCTTGACCGGGTGGTGGATCCCGCGGCGCTCACGCCGGAGCTTGGGACCCTGCGGCTGGTCATCTACCCGATGATCGTGATGGCGGGGCTCATTTCGTGGATGGTACTCGGGAGGCTCCAGCGCCGGGACGGGGTGGGAGAAGGCTCCCTTCGCCGGCACCG
This sequence comes from Geomonas sp. Red276, assembly GCF_054784495.1. Lineage (NCBI taxonomy): Bacteria > Pseudomonadati > Thermodesulfobacteriota > Desulfuromonadia > Geobacterales > Geobacteraceae > Geomonas > Geomonas sp. Red276. Next base: position 63,433 of record NZ_BLXW01000015.1, on the reverse strand, counting down.
CCTGCTGATGGCGGCGGCGACGGCGGGGCTGATCGCTATCGTGTAGATCGACGGCTCTCCCGGGCTGGTCGGAATCCCGCAGGCCGACGGAGCCCCCGCCGAGAGGGGGCTATTCCGGGGAGGGGAGGGCGGGGCGGAAGACGGCCATCTCGCTCTGGATGGCGCCCAGGGTGCGGTTGATCTGCTCGATCTCCCCCATGATCCGCCGGGCCTCCTGGGCGTTCACCTCCATCAGGCGCCCGACCTCGTTGATGTCGTTACGGAGCCGGTCTCCCCTGGTGATCTGCTCGACGCAGGTGCCGTTCAGCATCCGGACCTTGTCGTTGTCGTCCTGGACGCTCTTCATGTACAGGCGGTTCCCGCGCGCCTGCTCTTCGGTCGAGTTGGCGATCCGCTTGGCCGATCCCCGCATCTGCTCGAGGCTCTTCACGATCATCCGCGCCTCGTGCTCCTCCCCGGTCACCGCGGCCGTCATCCGTTTCATCCGCTCCAGGTTCTTCTCGGCCTCTTCGATGATGACCCGGCTCCCTGATGCCTGCTGCTCGGTGGCCCGGGCGATCTCCTGCACCATGCTGGACGCCTCGTCGGCGCTCTCCTTGATCCGCTCCAGGGCGGCGCTGGCGCTCTCCGAGACCCTGACCCCCTGGGAGACCTTCTCCTTCCCCTGGCGGGCGGCCTCTTCCGCCGCCACCGTCTCCTGCTGGATGTTCTTCACCAGCTCCTCGATCTCCTCCGTGGAAGAGGCGGTCCTCTTCGCGAGCCCCCGTACCTCCTCGGCCACCACGGCGAAGGCGCGCCCCTGCTCCCCCGCCTGGGCGGCGATGATCGAGGCGTTGAGGGAAAGGAGCGCGGTCTGGGCGACCACCTCCTTGATGACGTCGAGGAAGGCGCCGACCCGCGAGGTGTGCTGGGAAAGGCGGGTGATGGCGTCGACCAGCTGGTCGCTCTTCCCCTCGATCTCCCTCATGGTGGCGATGGTGGCGGTCATGGAGCCCATCCCCTGCTCGGCCTCGCGCATGACCTTTTCCGAGGAGGCCGAGGTCCGCTGGGTACGGTCGCGGACTTCCACCAGGGAGTCGGAGATGGCGATGATCGAGTGGTAGGTCTGCTCGGTGGAGTCGTTGAGGTCGCGGGCGTTGGCGGTCGTTTCCCGGATGCTCCGCGCCATGCGGTCGATGGCGTTGGAGGTGTCCAGGAGGAGGGCGGAGTACTCCTGGACGTTGCGGTCGATCTCGTCGGTGGCGGAGCTCATTTCGGTCGAGATCGAGGCGCGCTGGGCGGTGCGGGCGGCGATCTCCTCGATCTCGCGGATCACCTCGGTGAAGAAGTCGTTCATCTGGCCGACCGCTTCCAGTGACTGCTTGCCGCGCCTGGCCTGCCCCTCGTTGCTGCTGACCATGGCGGAGAACTCGCCGGTCAGCCTCCCGTGGCGCTGGCTTATGTCGGCGGTCAGGCGGGAGACGTTGTCCACCATGACCAGCACCTTGTTCATGAGGGCCTCGTTGCACTCCATCAACTGCTGGAGCTCGTCCCCCCCTCCGGCGGTGAGGTTGATCCCCTCCCCGGTGATGGCCTGCAGCACGGAGAGCTGGCGCTCGACGTACATCTTGAGCGCCTCCCGGATCACCCGGTAGCAGAAGGTCCCGACCGTCAGGCCGGCCGCCACGCACCCGAAGGCGTACAGCGGCGAGAAGGCGCGGGTGCCGAAGAAGAGCCAGGAGTAAAACGGGAAGATCACCCCCATCAGCAGACCGAAACAGACCATGAACAGGTAGGTTCCGCGCAGGGTGGACAGGTATTTGCGTAGGAACATGAGAAGCCCCCTATTAATTTTGAAATCTGAATACTCTCATAATTACCATCTTCCGTCAATGGGGTAAATGCGGGAAAACTCGACGAAACCGCCTGAGACCAGGACCCGCCGTTTGCCCCCGACCTGGCAGGAAAAGCAGCGGTTGCTTCCGGGGAAGGGCATGGTATTACAAAAAAGGCTCACCAAACTGCCGGTTCTGCCGACAGGAGATAAAGAGGATTACTCTTTTCGCCGCCTTAGGGGCGGCACCTCAAATCTCGAGCCCGTGGGAAGCGATGACGGGCCAAAGGGAGTACCAAGATGACCTCTGCGACAATCGGCTTTTACCTGGTGGGAGGGTTGGTGGGATTCATCCTCCTCATCGGTCTTTGCTACTGGTCGGTCAACTTCTTCATCAGGCAGTTCACCGAGCACAGCTACCACCAGTTCCGCGAGCGGATCAACCGCGAGGCGGAACTGGCGCTGCAGCTTTTCCGGGAGCACCTTTGCGAGCAGATCGTCAACCAGGAGAACAAGTCCGATGCGCTGGCGCGTCTGTACTCGAGCCTCATCGACATGCTGCGGATCGGCCGGGAGCTGACACCGAGCCTCGTGAAGGGGGACGTGATGGTGGGGCAGCACAGGATGGCGCAGTTACGCGACTGCTGCAGCACCTTTTCGGATACCTTCCATAGACAGAGCCTTCATCTTCCCGAGGAGTTCTGCCATCAGGTGGAGGGCTTCATCAAGGAGAAGGATGCCTCCCTCGAGTTTATCGAAGGGTTGGGGTATGCCCGCCGCCGCGAGGAGGCAGAGAACGTCCAGAGGGATACCGAGATCAAGCAGAAATGGGCGCAGTTCGAGGACCGCGTCACCGCCATGATGGGGCTGGTTAAAAGCGAGTTCCGCACCAAGCAGTCGGCTCCCGCCAGCATCATGATGAAGTGGCTGAGCGATTCGCCCGAAAAGGGAACCAAGGCAGGGACACCGGAGACGGCGGGTGCCTCGGCGACGGCGGCGACAGCGGGGAAAACGGCGACAGCTGGGAAAACGGCGGCGACAGCGGGGAAAACGGCGACGACAGCGAAGTCGGGGCCGGCGGGTACCTCGGGGGCGGCGAGGACTTAGAGGGGAACTTCGAAGAGACCGGGAAGAGACCGGCAAAAGAATAGGAAGAGAGGGGAAGGGCCTTCGGCGGTGGTCGAAGGCCCTTTCCGTTTGCCGATCGCGATGATCTTCTCGCTACGCGTCCCTCCCCCTTCAAGGGGAAGGACAGGATGAGGATGAGGGCCTCTCCTTGAAGGAGAGGGAGAGTTGGTCCCAGCGGAAGATGGTCGCTGATCAGGTTCCGCTTTAGGCGCCCGCCTCGGTGATCCGGCCCTGGATACGGCGATTCTGGGCCCGGCCGAGGGCGGTCTTGTTGTCGGCAACCGGCCGGGAGGAGCCGAATCCCTCGGTCTGGATCCGCACCGGGTCCACCCCAAACTTCTCCACCAGGTACTGCTTCACGGAGACGGCGCGCCGCTCGGAGAGCCGCTGGTTTATCTGCTCGCTACCCACGCTGTCGGTATGCCCTTCGATCACCCCGCGCAGCTTGGGGAATTTCTGCATGGCGACCCCGATCTTGTTCAGGGTGTCCATGAACTCCGGCCTGATGTTGGCCTTTCCGATGTCGAATTCCACCTTCACGTCGAACTGCAGCTCGGTCGGGTCGACCGCCTCGCTCGGCTGCAGCGCGCTGGCCAGCATCTCGCGCACCTCGGACGACGGCATCGCCTTCTCGTCGATGATGGAAAGCATGTGCTCCTCGAGACGGGCGGTCTCCGGCATGTTCTTCACCATCTCCAGGACGTCGTAGCTGTTCACCTTGTTCATCAGGGCCGGCTTGCCGCTCTCCGGATCGAGGTAGGAGGCGCCCAGCCCGAAGTTGATCTTCATCCGCTGGGCCTGCTCGGCGGTCAGGTTGTTGTACTTCGCCATCAGCCCGAGTTCCCTGTCCATGACGGCGGTGAGGGAGATATCCTTGACGGTCTCGCCGGGGGCGAGCTCCATCTGGTGGTCGAGGATGTTGTCGACGAACTTCCCGTTGTAGTAGAGCGACATCTGCTTCAGCTGGACGGTGCGGTCGCTCTTGTTGGTGATGCTCATCTTTCCGTCGTTCAACGAGACCCGCAGGTTCCGGTCCTCGTTCTCGTAGGCGGGGAGGAGCGATTTTACCTTTCGGGAGAGGATGTTGGACTTCAGCTCGACCGGCTGGTTGCCGCTCGGGTCGATGACCGGCAGCTCGACGTTGCCGGTGAAGTCGCCGGACTTGAAGAAGATGGTCTTCTGGATCGGGACCAGCCGGTAGGTCGATTGTCCCACCGCCTCGGCGGAGGCCTCTTTTTGCTCCGCCAGCCGGTTCATGGCGCTCTCCTGCGCGGAGACGCCGTTGGCGGGAGCATTGGTGTCGCTTTCCCTCTGGGCGACGGCGTCCTCGCGGTCGAGCCTGTTGGCGGAGCGGTTTTCCTCGGCGGCCGTGGCGTTGGCGGTGTTTTCCTTCCGGGCGACGGCGTCCTCGCGGTCGAGCCTGTTCGCCGAACGGTTCTCCTCGGCTAAAGCGTTGGCGGAAGCCTGCTCCTGGGAGAGGGCCGCCTCACGGTCGAGGCGATTGGGCGAACCTTTCTCCTCCTGCGCCAGCGCGTTCTCCTGGGAGGCTGCCGTCCCCTGGTCGGGGGACATCCCCTGGGAGGCGGCGCTCTCCATCCGGTTGGCCTCCCGATCGAGCCGGTTCGCGGAGTGTTCGTCCTGGGCGACCCGGTTCCCCTCCCGGCCCGGGGGGAGGTTGGCGATCTTCTCGAGGCGGTAGTACTTGGGGAGCTCGCTGCGCAGCTTGTCCAGCAGCTTGTTTTCGTTGCGGAAGAAACCGCTGCGGTCGGTGAGTTGCAGGTTCAGCTTGTTTTGCTCGCTAAGCTTGCCGAAGACGCTGTTGACGGTGACCGGCTTGGGCTTGGGAGGCGTGTAGTCGGAGGTGGTCCTGAGCTTGCTCCCTTCGAGGTCCCAGGCGAGATGGGTCTTCTTCTCCTGGCGATCCAGGCGGTCGATCACGTCGGAGGGAAGCTTCACCACGCCGTCGCTCGACGGGGTGAGCTCGATGCTCTCGCCGTTGAAGGCCACCTTCACCTTCTCGGTGGTGGCAGGAGCGGTGCTGCAGGTCTTGCTCACCTGGTCGGGGAATTCCCGGGTGATGGTCCCTTCCCCCTTCTCCGTCCGGACGTCCAAGCGGGTCCCCCACTCCTTCTGCATGACCTCCCTGGTCAGCTTGAAGCCGGTAAAGATGTCGAAGAGGGGGTAGATCCCCATGCTTGCCAGGGTGACCATCGGATAGTAGATGAAGGTGGTCTTCAGCACCTGCCCGGTGGTGGGGCCCTTGACCTGGTACTCGGTCCTCTCCATGGCGGCGTATTCCGCCTGGACCGTGTTGACGGTGCAGGTGGTGACCTCGGTGCCTGCGCTGTACCGGTCGATCCTCTTCAGGTGGTACCTCTTGTCGGTCACCTTCTTCCCGATCACCTTCCGTGAGAGTTCATCCCCGGCCACCCGCTCGCTGGAAAGCCTCGTGCTGGTGGAACAGGCGGTGAGTGAGCAGATCAAGGCTGCGGAAATAGCGACACTGGCTGGTCTGTGGAGCATACGGTCATGTCCCTCCCTCGGTGGATACCTGCAACCCCGGCGGGGCTTATCTCAGCTTGCTGAACACGAAATCGCCGCTGTCGTGGCCGGAATCCCGGATCACCTTGTACTCCGGGGTCTGGGCGCTCTGGCCGGCTACCGCCTCCTTGAGATGGCGGGTCATCAGTTCCTCGGCGGTGAAACGGCGCTCGAAGGGGTTCCGGAGTGCCTTGAGGAAGATGTCGGCGAAGATGGAATGGCCGGTTGCGCCGGAGTCGCTCACCGGTTCGTTGCCGCCGGAGGCGATCAGGATCCTCGACCGGTGGGACATCAGCCGCTTCAGGTAACCCTCCCGGTTCCCCCCCTCGGCCGCCAGCGACGGCTCGAACGCGCGGCTGATGGTGCCCGAGTAGCAGGAATCCGCCACCACCAGGACCTGGCGGGCCGGGGCGCGTTTCAGCTGGTCGGTGACCGTCTTGGCCTCCAGCCAGTTGCTGGGATCCCCCTTGTCGGCATCGACCGGGAGCCAGTAGGAGGTCTCGGTCTCCTTGTCCAGGAATCCGTGCCCGGCATAGTAGACCAGCAGGCTGTCGCCCGGATTGACCCGGTTCTTCAGGGCGTTGAGCTCCTTGATGATGGCGGCGCGGGTGGCCTTCTCATCCAAAAGCACGGTGGTCTGGAAGCCGTACTCCTCCTCCAGCACCTTGGCGACCTCTTTGGCGTCCCCGGCTGCCGTCCGCAGTTGGGGGATCTGGCGGTAGGCGTTGATCCCGATCACCAGGGCGTACCTTTTGCCGTTTGCCGCCTCGTCGGTCCCGGCGGCCACCGCGGGCGCCACCTCGTCTCCCTGCCTGCTCATGGTGAACTTCTCGAATCCCTCGTTGCCGGCGGTATCGACCGCCACCACGACGATGTCGTTGCTCCCGGGCTTGAGGAGGATGTCGGCGGAGAAATCCCCCTTGTCGTTGAGGCGGGCGGCGACGCCGTTGACGGTCACCGTGGAGACACCTTTCGGATGGGTGGCGCGGCCGGTCACCGTCAGCTTGGCCTCCCGGGTGACCACCTTGACTCCGCGGGTCACCTGCGGGGAGCTGAGGACGATGACCGGGGCGACCGGGTCGGCCTGCCCCGACTGGGGAACGATCAGCAGCCTCGAGGTGGAGCGGACCGCTTCCGACCGGGTGGCGGTGACGGCAAGGAGGATGACGACGGCGAAAAGTAGTGAGCGAAGCATCTCTTTCTCCTATTTCCCGTCCGGTTCGTCGGGGAGGAGCACCCGGAAACCGATGGTGCTGGACTTGACCGAAGGGTTCAGTTCGCTGCGTGCGCTGGTGCGGAGCTCCCCGGCCGGGCTCAGCCAGGAGCCGCCGCGGAGCACCCGGCTTCTCCCGCTCTCGGGCCCCTTGGGGGCGTTCTGGGGGGCGGCCTGGTAGTCGTCCTTGAAGTCCTGTACCCATTCGGCGACGTTGCCGGACAGGTCGTGGATGCCGAAGACGTTGGGCTTTTTCAGCCCCGCCGGGTGGACCTTCCCCCCGGAGTTGGTCATCTCCCAGGCGAGCTCGGAAGGGCGGGTGCCGGAGCCCGGATAGGTGGTGTGGCGCTCGCCGCCCCCGGCCGCGTATTCCCACTCGGCCTCGGTCGGGAGCCGGTACCTTTTCCCGGTCCTCTTGTTGAGCTTCTCCAGGAAGGACTGGATGTCGTTCCAGGAGACGCTCTCCACCGGGCAGTTCTTGCCGCACTGCTTGAAATAGGAGGGATTGTTCCCCATCACCGTGTGCCACTGTGCCTGGGTGACCTCGAACTTGCCGAGGTGGAAGGGGTCGAGGCAGACCTGGTGGACCGGTTTTTCGTCGCCGTCACCGTCCCCCGAGCCGTCCCCCATGGTGAAGCAGCCGCCGGGAACCGGGAGCAGGGTGATGCCGGTCCAGGGGTCGGTGATCTCCCCCGCTATTCCCGGGGAGGCGGGCGCCCTGGGCGCTACCGCGTCGACGTCCCAGGTGACCTCGCCGTCGAACCCGGCCGGCATGTCCTTGAGGAGATCCCATTCGATCCTCCTCCCGACCCCGACCTTGACCCCCTTGCCGAGGTCCCCCCGCAGGGTGAGCCGGTCGGAGGTGTACTTCTCGCCTCCCACCTCGATGACGACCTTCACCTCCGCGTCGAGCTCCCCCGGTTTGCCGGCCAGGTCGTAGACGGCGAAGGCCTTGTTCCCCTGCTGGCCGCTGCGGAGATTCTTCACCTCGGCGGCCCGGGCCGGCACGGCCAGAGACAGGGCGGCCGCCGCTATTAAAAAGATCCTGGAATGAGTCATAAGCTGCGCCTTCATTGACATTGGAGCCCGATGGAGACCGTCGCCTCCTGGCAGACGAAGCAGGCCCCCTTGGTCGGCTCGCTGCACTTTTTACCGCATCCCCAGCTGGCGTTTTTCAGCCAGGAGCCGAAGCAGATCTCTTTGCCGGCTTCGCAGGAGAGAGTGGTGCTCAAGGGCTCGTTGTAGTACTTGAGCCAGAAGGTGCCCCAGTAGCGGCTGGGATTCTCCTTCAGGTAGAAGTCGATCTCCGGGCTGTAGCCGTCGTCGCAGGCGTCCACGAACTCGAAGGTCATCTTGACCATGCGCCCGCGCTCGGCCGCCTGCGCGGGAGTGCCGGCGAACAGCAGCAACGAGAGGACCAGTAGTAGAGCTGATGCTTTACCCATAGCTGTTTTTCTTCCTGGCGTGGAATGGTTGCTTCAAGGGGGGACGATACCTTCCATTAGACGGACACAATCTGCGGACCCCTCACCGGTGAGGCCCGGTTTGCCCGGTGGCGTGATGAGGAGCCCGTCATTTTCCGTAGAAGAGGACCTTGCTTGCTTTGATCCCTCCGAAGGTTCCTTTGTCGGAACTTCCGGTGCAGCTCTTGATCCCTTCTTTGTCTTTCTTGACGAACTCGAAACCGTCCACCGTGGAGATATTCGTGCCCCAAACTATCCCTTGACTGTGGTTACTTCATCAAGCCGCAAAAACTAGCATGAAGGAAGTGACGATACAAGCCAATTAATGTGTCTTATCTCAGCTCTTGTGGCGGCGCTCATGCCAGATACTGGAGCCTCACCGCGTATATTTTCGTACTCTGTGCAGAATGAAGCGCGGCAAGTACGGTGGATCCTTCACCAACGCCCTGTCGGTTGCCGAAACGGTCAGCGCGCGGATCACCGGGAACTTCTCTGTCAGGAAGAACGAGAGGTCGAATGGGAGGTCATTACGAAGGCGAGCGAGGAGTTACTCGATGGATTATGTCATGGGCATCTTTCTCTCTTAATATGGTTGCCTCGCCAGACACTTTTCTGGTAATTTCTGCTAATTATGGCAGTGATAAACCTGTTGTGTCAGCAGGTAAGGCTGCATTTCCATGTAGGAGGGTCTGTATGAAAGCAAAAATCGCGGTGGTTATGACCGCACTGGTACTGTCTGCCGGATGTGCTACTACCGAGCAGAAGGTCCAGGAAGGGACCGTTGCCCCCGCTGAGAGTGTGCACCAGCAGGAAGTGAAGAGCTCGAAGGAAATGGTGCAGTCTTTCGTCGGGGCTCACGAGAAGGTGATGGTGGGAGCCGACGAGGTCAAGGCCGGCACCGCCCAGGTCGCCAGCGACATCAAGAACGCCAGCCAGCAGACCATGGCCGAGCTGGGTGACATCAAGAAAACGACCCGCGACATCCAGGGCCAGCTCGGTGAGGTGAAGGACACCACCCGCCAGACCCGGAGCGACGTCGCCGACATTAAGGCGACCGAGCGTCAGCTCCTGGAGACCGCCCAGCGCACCCTCCAGGCCATCGAGGAGGCCTCCAAGCGGCAGGGGACCGGGGAGATCACCATCTTCTACCCGATGGGCTCCGCCACGCTGGTGCCGAACTCCCTCGAGTTCCAGCGCCTGGTCCAGTACGTCGACTACCTTTCCCGGGAGGCAAAGGGGCGCAAGATCATCTTCCTCTCCATCGGGAGCGCCTCGTCTCTGGGCAACAAGAAAAAGAACCTGAGCCTCGCCAAGAAGCGCTCCGAAGCGCCCCTCGAGGTGCTCGACAAGTACCTGGTGAACGTTCCCCACGAGTTCCACAAGGTGTACGGGACCGGGGACCTCTACAGCCCGAAGGGAATCACCTGGAAGGAGCACCAGCGTTACCAGAACACCCGCATCATCGCCCTCTTCGACACCGCCCAGGCTCCCGCCGTCAATCAAGAGGTCAAGTAGGGGATAGCCCCGTGGCCGAAGGCGCTCGATAGCTTACCCTCGCCCCTTTAGGGGAGAGGGTTGATAGAGGAAACCCCGCCCCTGTAAAGGGCGGGGGGAGATAGGGGGGCCGCCGGGGACGCGGCGCGAGTCATCGCCATGCCCCGCTTCTCCTCACTGGCGCCCGCTGCGGGCGGCGAGGGAGCTTGCCAGTTCCTCCTTCATCCTGGCCCCGCATTCCGGGCAGTAGCCGTGGCTGAAGAGCGCCTCCGAGTGCTGGCTTATGTAGGTCTCCAGCTGGGTCCAGCTCCCGTCGTCGCTCCTGATCTTCTTGCAGTTCATGCAGATCGGCAAAAGCCCGGAGAGCACCTTGATCCGGTCCAGTGCTTCCTTGAGCTCGCGGTTCGCCGCCTCGAGCTGGTTCCTCTTCTGCTGCAGCTCCAGGTGGGTCGCCACCCGGCGCCTGACCACCACCGCCTTGAACGGCTTGACGATGAAGTCCACCGCCCCCATCTCGAACCCCTTCACCTCGTCCGCCTCCTCGTGCAGCGCGGTCAAAAAGATCACCGGTATCTCCCTTAGCCGGTCGTCGCGCTTGAGCGCCTCGCAGACCTGGTAGCCGTCCATCTCCGGCATCATGATGTCCAAAAGGATCAGGTCCGGGAGGAGGGTCCCCGTCAGCCGGAGTGCTTCGCTCCCCGAGGTCGCCGAGAAGATCTCGTACTCCCCCTTCAGGGTCTGATAGAGAAGCTGCAGGTTTTCGGGTGCATCGTCCACCAGGAGAAGCTTCTTGTCTGCCATCTCGTCCTCACTCGCCAAAGGGGATGCCGTACCTCCGGTACACCCCCCCGAGCTGTCGCAGCGCCGAGGCAAAATCGCACCGCTTCACCGACCGCTTGAACCGGTCCCATTCCGAAGACGGGTACAGTGAACCGTTCAGCTCGGCAAGCAGGTCGATCACCTGCATGTTGCTGGTTTCCAGGAGCGAACCGATCCGCGCGAGGTACGAGGCGACCTTCTCGGTGTCGATGACCGCTTCCTCCCGGGGGGCACCGGTTTCCTCGGCCGCGACAGCGAAGAACCGCCCTATCGCCTCCGCGAGCTCCTGCTGCCGGACCGGCTTGGTCACCACGGCGTCGAATCCCTCCTCCCGCAGCCGGTCGATCCTCTCCTGGAGGGCGTGGGCGGTGACCGCCACCACCGGGATATGCCTCCCGGTCTCCCGTTCCCGCTCGCGGATCACCCGGGTCGCCTGCACGCCGTCCATCCCCGGCATGCTGACGTCCATCAGGATCAGGTCGAATTCCCCGCGCTCCCACATCTCCACCGCCTCCCGCCCGTCGCCCGCCACCTCGACCAGGTGGTTCATCCGGGTCAGCATCCCCTCCTCGACCTTCACGTTGATCAGGTCGTCCTCGGCCAGGAGCACCCGCAGTTTCCGCTGCTCCACGGGGGGCGGTGGCTCCTCCCCCTCCTTCTCCGATGCGGTGTCGCGCAAAAGCGGAACCTGCACGGTGAAGGTGCTCCCCACCCCTTCCCGGCTCTCGACCGTGATGGTCCCTCTCATCAGGCGGGCAAGCTTTCCACAGATGGCGAGGCCGAGCCCCGATCCGCCGTACTTGCGGGTGGTGGAGCTGTCCGCCTGGCTGAAGGGATCGAAGATGCGGGAGAGGTCCTCAGGGTTGATCCCGATCCCGGTGTCGGAGACGGAAATCTTCACCGTCAGCTCCTGGTTCCCCTCGGCAGCGTCAGGGTTAACCCCATCCTCACCCCGCCCCTCCCCTTGAAGGGGAGGGAGTGTTGGGGCCGGGAGGGGGACGGCGGGCGCGGCGGCCACCGTGGCGGAGACGGTGATCGCCCCGGCGTGGGTGAACTTGACGGCATTGGAGAGGAAGTTGAGGACGATCTGCTTGAGCCTCAGTTGGTCCCCCGCCACCCGTTCCGGCACCTCGTCGGCGATCTCGATCGAGATCGTGAGCCCTTTCTGCTGGATGAGCGACAGCTGGTTGTTCACCACGTCCCGGATGCTGTCGCGGAAGCTGAAGGGGTGGGTTTCTACCTCCATGTGGCCGGACTCGATCTTGGAGAGGTCGAGGATGTCGTTCAGCAGGGCCATCAGGTTGGTGGCCGCCGAATCGACGGTGTCGAGGCAATCCTTCTGCTGGTCGTCGAGCCTGGTCGACCTGAGGAGCTGGGCCATCCCCAGGATCCCGTTCATCGGGGTGCGGATCTCGTGGCTCATGTTTGCGAGGAACTCGCTCTTGGCCCGGTTCGCCTTCTCGGCCGCCTCCTTGGCCACCACCAGCTCGCTCTCGATCTTCTTGAGATTGCTGATGTCGAGGTGCTGGACCACCACGTTGGTCACCACCCCGTCGCTGATCACCGGCGACATGGTGACCTCCAGCACCTTCCGGGTCGGCACGTGCACCTCGACCCCGCTGCGGGTGGTGTCGTAGCTGATGGTGAAGCGGACCGTCTCCCCCCTGGTGAACACCTCCCTCACCAGCGGCAGGAATCCCTGCTCCCTGACCTGGGGGTCGGTCAGGATGTTGTAGCGGCCGACGATCTCCTCGTCGGTCACCTTGAGGCACTCCTTCAGGGCCTCGTTGGCCCGCAGAAGCGTCCCGTTGGGGTCCGAGATCCACATGTTCACCGGGCTCTTCTCGATGATCCCTTCGAGAAAGGCCTGCGAGCTTTTGATCGCCTGCTCGGCCCGGACCCGTTCGGTGAGGTCGTGCATCATCACCAGGAACTCCCCGGCGAACTCGTCACCCAGGGGAGCTGCGGTGGCCACCACGGTCTTGACCGTCCCGTCCTTGCAGCGGACCAGGAGTTCGATCGGCTCGAACGGCTCGCGCAGCTCCCTCGCCTTTTGCAGGTTGGCCGTCCACTGGGCGGAAACCTTTTCGCGATAGGCGGGATCCGGGTAGGCCCTCTCCCGCCATGCATCGACGGTGGGGATCTCGTCGAGGAAGTAGCCGAAGGTGCTGATAAAGGAGTCGTTGATGAAGGTGATCCGGTTCTTGCCGTCGTTGAGGGCGTAGGGGACCGGGGTGACGTCGATGATGGTGCGGAGCTTGTGCTCGCTCTTCAGCAGTTCGCGGGTCCGTTCCTCGACCTTGGCCTCCAGGCTCGCGTTGAGTTTGTTGATCTCCTCGAAGCGCTGCCGGAGGGCGTCGGACATGTCCCGGAAGTTCTCCATCAGGAGGTTGGCCTCCTCGATGATGCTCCGGTCCCAGCGGAGCGTTTCCCGCTGGCCGATCTTGGCCGGGAGGTCGGCGGTGACCGAGCGCAGATGCTGGAAGGAGGATATGAGCCGGTTGCTGAAGATGTGGGCGAGCCCCATGGCCAGAAGGAGGACCACCAGCAGGTCGGTGAGCGATCGGGAGTAGTCGGTGAACATCTGCTGCTGGAACGGCCCGACCGGGACCTCCAGGATGAGGCGCCATTCCGAGAGCATCCCCACCCCGGTCTCGGCGACGTAGACCGCGTTCTTCCACTGATCGGCCACCGAGATGTTCTTTCTCGCCTGCGGCATCCACTGGTGGAACCCCTCCTGGAGCCTGATCAGGGTCCCCGGCTTGCGCCGGAACGGCTTCATGGTCTGCAGCTCGGGGACGTTGGAGATCACCACCTTGTTGTTCTTGTCGACCAGGATGTAACGGAGGTTGGGGAGGTTCTGGTTCTTGATGTCGATCTCTATGAAACTCCGCAGGGTGGCGAGGTCGACGATCCCGGAGATGTACCCGTCGTAGCTGCCGTCTTTGATGACCGGTGCCAGCAGCGGGACCATCGGCTTGGGACGCCCGATCCTGGCCATCACCACCTCGCCGACCAAGGGTTTCATCCGCTTCTTGAGGAGGGGAAGGTACGGCCGGTCGGCGAAGCTCCTGCCGATGTTGGACTGTCCCAGCTCGTCCACCGCCGGGGCAAAGGCGACCGAGATGGCGTTGCGGTCCTGCAGCCCCACGCGGAGGAACTCGTTGTTGGAGGCCAGTGTCTCTTCCAGGGACTGCTGGATCTTGGCGACCGGGTGGCGGGTGGCCAACTCGGCCAGGAAGGTCACCTCCGTCATGGCGCTGTTGAGCCAGTGCTCGAGGTGAGAAACGGTGCGGAGGCTGCTGACGAGGGTGGCCTGGCGGATCCGGCGGTCGATCTCGGCCTGGTCCCTCCTGCTGTTGAAGGCCATGATGACCAGGAAGGGAAGGAGTACGAACAGGACCAGGGTATTGAAGATCATCTCCCGCATCGGGAAGAAGGAGCGGCGGGAGCAGTAGGAGATGGCGATGAAGGCGAAGCGGGAGAGGAGGGCGTTGGTGACGCCGTTGACCGCCTGCTTGAGCGCGGTGACCTCCACGGTGCCGGACGGCAGCTGCATCACCACGGAGTAGAAGAGGAAAACCAGCGGGATGCCGATCACGCTCCAGAAGAGGCCGTCGGCGATCACGAAGTGCAGTCTGCGGCCGGAGGTGAGGAAGGAGACGGCCCCGGCCTCGAGGACCAGGATGAAGGTGGCGTAGGGGTGGTTCCAGAGGACGTAGGTATAGCTCCCGGCGACGAAGGCGGCGATCACCCCGGCCCGCCCCCCCAGCATCTGCAGGGCGAGCATGGTGAAGATGCTGCCGAACAGGAAGTCCATGCCGTAGAAGATCGGGTAGCGAAAATAGTTACCGGCGATCCCGAGGATGGTCAGGAGAACGAGTCTGCCGGCATCCTTCAGCCTGGTAGAATCCGACAATTCTCCCACGTACGCCTCCGGATTTCCGTGCAATCTGTATGTTCCAACATCCTCACTTATAACAGTGTCTGAATGAACTTCAAGTAATCCAATGTGAGAGATTTTCTTATAGGGATCGACGATTTATCCTGAGAGTGCCGCGGCGAGGCTATGTCAGTAAGTGCTTTCCTGATACCCTCGCCCCTTGAGGCGAGAGAGCGGCCGAACTATACCCTCGCCCCCTTGGGGGAGAGGGTGGCCGAAGCACTCTACTATCCCCTCTCCCCTAAAGGGGCGAGGGGAGATAGGGAAGGGGAGCATGCCGGGTGAGGGTGGATTTTAAACGGGGGAGGGGGGAGTGGCGAGGTAGGGGAGGAGCATGTTCCTGAGGATCTCGCTGCCGCGCTTGAGCGCCGCCTCGTCGACCTCTTCGCCCCCCACCTCCAGGTAGTTAAGCCAGAAAAGGGCCATCATCCAGATCTGTTCGGCCAAAAGGTCCCGCTGCTCCTGCGGCATCTCCCGCAAGAACCCCTGGGCCATGCTGAGATCGAGCGCCCCCCGCACCACCGTCAGGTTGAGCCGGTGCGAGACCACGAACATCTCCTTAAGCTCGGGATCGCTCTGCACGAGGGCGGCCAGCTCCCTCTTGAAGAAGCGGTAGCGCCAGTTGAAGCGCTGGATCATCAGGAAGGTCTCCTCCATGGAGGCCGCCGTCCCGGGGCCGGGACCGTCGTTGATCTCCTGGTACTCCCGGAGCCCTACCTCGTGCATCTGGGCGAAGATGGCCCGGATGATCTCATCCTTGTTCCGGAAGTGGTAGTAGAGGTTCCCCGGGCTGATCCCCATGGCCGCGGCGATGTGGTTGGTGGTGACCGCCTTGGTCCCCTTCTCGTTGAAGAGCCCGATGGCCGTCTCGAGGATCCGGGCCTTGGTCTTTTCCGCTTTGGTCATCAGTACTCCAGGTGGAACTGTCGCACCCTCTTGAGGAAGGTCCCGAAGAGCCTGATCCTCAAGAGCATGCCGTGGAGCCCGAACTTCATGAGGGCCGGAAGCGAACGGTACAACGGAACCGCCTCCGTGTAAAGCTTTGCCATCTCCTCGTAGAAGTCGGCCAGCGGGAGCCGGGTGGGGACGAGGGCATGGAGCATGTCGTACATCTCCGGGCGCTCGGTCAAAAGGCGCCCCTTCACCGACTCGTGAAGCTCGGTCCCCGGCAGCGGGGTCATCACGGTGAAGGTGGCGTACTTGAGCTTGAGCTTTCTCACGTACGCCTTGAGGGAGACGAAGTCTTCCCTGCCGTAGTCGGGGTCCACCATGAAGGATGCGTACATCAGCACCCCGAGGCGGTCGAGGATCGCCGCCGCCTTCGCCTGCTGGGCCACGGTCACCCCCTTCTTCATCGCCTTGAGACGGGCGTCCGAGAAGTCCTCCATCCCCACGAAGACCTGTGCCAGGCCGATCCGGGCCCATTTCTCGAAGAGCTCCGGGTGGTCGACGATGGTGTCGACCCGGGCGTAGAGGAAGTACTTCTTCCTGATCCCCGCCTCCTCGATCAATCCGGCCAGGCGCTCCATCCGGCGCGTGTCGCACATCGACTCGTCGTCGCAGAAGAAGACGTTCTCCTCGGCGATCCCCTTCAGCTCCCGCACCACGAGCTCCGGGTCGCGGCGGAGGTACTTGCCGCCGGTAAGCCCCCAGAGCGCGCAGAAGCTGCAGCGGGCGGTGCACCCGAGCGAGGTCCTGATCGAGGCGAGCGGCTTGAACCATTCGCTGAAATAGTGGTCGCGGTACCGCGCGGTGAGCGTACGGTCCGGGAAGGGGAGCTCGTCGAGCGGCGTGTACGGCTTCGGCTGGGTGAAGAGCATCCCGTCCGTCGACGGTATGCCGAGCCCGGCGATCGCGCTGAGCGGCCTCCCGCCGGCGAGGGCGGAGAGGGTCTCGCGCAGGGTCCCGACCCCTTCCCCGATCACCACCAGGTCGATCTCCGGCACGTTTAAATCGGCGGGGCGCACGGTGGCGTGGTGACCGCCGACGATGACGGTGGCCTGCGGGGCGTGTTCGCGCGCCTGCCGGGCGATCTCCTTCACGATGTTGAGGTGGCTCGTGAAACCGGTGATGCCGACGATGTCGGGATGGAAGGAGGCGAGGGTCTCCTCGATGGTGCGCTCGATGCGGGCGTCGAGCAGGAGGACCGTGTGGCCGTCCGCGCGGGCCCCGGCCCCGAGGTACTCGAGTGCCAACGGCTCGAAAAGGTAAACCCGGTCCATCAGCTCCGACGAACTGTACGGCTGGATCAAGAGCACTTTCATCGCGTCCCCTCCCTGACGAATTTAGTGTTGCAGCTCTATTTAGACTCTTTGCACTAAAACGTCAAGGGGGAAAAACGGGTGAGGGAGATTTTGATCCGTTGCCGGAAGTGGCGTGTGCCGCAGGAGGCGCCCTCAGTCGTCCAGGACTTTCAATAGCTTCCCGACCAGGAAGGGGTCGAGGTTGCTGCCGGACATGGAGCGGATGATGGCCTTGGCATCGTGGAGGGTGAATCCCTTGCGGTAGGGGCGGTCCATGGTGAGGGCGTCGCAGATATCGGCGGCGGAGACGATCTGGGCCTCGATCGGGATCGCCTTCGACAGCAGCCCCGCCGGGTATCCCTTGCCGTCGAAGCGCTCGTGGTGGTAGAGCACGATCTCCTGGACGGTCCTGGAGAGGTTGGCCTTCTTGACCACGTCGCATCCCCATTCGGGGTGCTTGCGGATGATGGTCTGTTCCTCGTCGGTGAGGCTCCGCTCCGCGTTGAGGATGTGCTCGGGGACGCCGATCTTGCCGCAGTCATGGAGCCAGCTCCCGTACCTGATCTGGCGGCGGACGTCGTCCGGGATCCCGAGGGCCTCGGAGAGCTTCAGCGCCAGGGTGGCGACCCGGTCGCAGTGCCCCTTGGTGCTGGCGTCCTTCAACTCGATGGTCTGGGCGAGCGAGTGGAGGATGAACTCGTCCTCGCGCTTCAGGGACTGCTGGACCCGGAACCTCCTGAGCCCCTCCTTCACCGCGCGCAGCATATCCCCCTTCTTCCATGGCTTGAGGACGAAGCGGAAGACCTCGCCGCTGTTGATGGCGGCCAGGGCGGTGGCGAGGCTCGCGTGGCCGGTCACCATGATCTTCACGGTATCGGGGGAGAGCTTCTTGATCTCCGCCAGCAGCTCGACCCCCTGCATCCCGGGCATCTCGTTGTCAGAGACCACCACCGCCACCTGGTGCGCCCGGATGAGGTCGAGCGCCTCCAGCGCGGAGGAGGCCGTCAGCACATCGATCCCCCTGCCGGAGAAGAGGTCGCTCGTGTAGGTCAGGTAGCTCTTTTCGTCGTCTACGAACAGTACCGAATCAAGTTTTCTCTCAGGAAATGTCACAGAGCCTCCTGTCACGCAGGAGGTCGGCGGATCGACTCTGCTGCGTGGCTCACTGGGAGCCGGATACTCCTATCGGCACATCTTCGGGAAATCTTGAATCAGTTTCAAATATCCATGCCAAGGCACTGCGAAGGGAGGAGTGACTTTGGCCTTGCTTCGGACACCATTTTCCATTAATAACGGCTGCATGACAGTTTGAGTGATTACGGGGCGAGGTGCTCGATACATGGAGAGGGGAACGACGGTTTCAGTGTTGGGAGCCTGCTTGTTGTTGGCTATGGCCTCCCGTTCACTGGCCGAGATCTACGTCTGGGAGGACGAGCGCGGCTCCCACGCGGTGACCGATCCCCGCGAGGTCCCTCCCGCGGTGCTGCAGAAGTACGGAGTGGTGGCGGGGGAGGGGACCCCCGGCGACACCGCCTCCCCCCCGGCCTCCTTCTCGGCGCCGGCGGCCGCCGACGATACCGCCACCGTGATCGCCCGGGAGAAGTTCCAAGAGGCCCTTCCGTACCTGAAGGCCAAGGCCCCCCACCGGGACCTCAAGAAGGCCATGGAGCTCCTCCTTGCCTCCGCCACCGGAGGCAACCCCGAGGGGCAGTTCTACCTCGCTGCCCTCCACTACCTCGGGCTCGCCGCCCCCCGCAACGTTGGCGAAGCCTTCCGCTGGTTCAAGCAGGCGGCCGACCAGGGGAACCCCGGCGGCCAGTGCGGGCTGGCACTCCTCTACGAAAGCGGTGAAGGGGGCGTCACCCGGGACCCCTCCGAGGCGATACGGTTCTACCGGCTGGCGGGAGAACAGCAGCCGTCCCGCGAGCTGAAGCCCTACGCCCAGGTCATCCGGTACTCGGTGCTGCGGTACTACACCCTGACCGCCGAGCGGGGGAGGGTCTCCTCCCAGCTCTACCTGGGGAGCTTCCTCCTGCTCTGCAAAAGATACGAGGACGCCTACCGCTACCTCCACCTGGCCGCCGACCAGGGTGACGGCCGCGCGCAGCGGCTTCTCGGCCTCATGTTCCTCAAAGGGACCGGGGTCGGTATGAACCCGAGGGAGGCCGCCGCCTGGTTCCAGTTGAGCGCCCGCCAGAACGATCCCCTGGCCCAGAGGAACCTCGCCCTGCTCTACCGCACCGGCTCGGGTGTGCCCCGCAGTCCCCAGGACGCCTTCCGCTGGTACCTCGCCGCCGCGGAAAACGGCGACGTCGATTCCTTCCCGGAGGTGGCGCTCATGTACCTGGAGGGAACCGGGGTCGGCAAGGACACCACCCTGGGGCTCAAGTGGGTGAACCGGGCGGCGGATTACGGCTACGACCATGCCCAGGTCTGGCTGGGCGTCTTCTACTCCCGGGGCCGCTACGTGGAGCGTAACGACGTCGAGGCGCTCAAGTGGTTCACCATCGCGGCGGCCAAGGGGAACGCCACCGCGGCCAAGCTGAAGGGGGAGATGGAGTCGACGCTCAACTCGGTCGAGGTCGAGGAGGCGAGGGCGCTGGCCGCCCAGTGGGTGGCGCTGCCGAGGCCGTCGGGGGGGAGGGAGGCCGAGTTGCGCGAAGAGGCGGACCTCGGGCTGAACCTGGCCGAGACCCCGGAGACCGTCGCCCTCCTGAATGAGACCTTGCCTCCGCTGGACCTCTATGGCGCCGGTCCCGCCCTCTCACCCAAACCGCAGTCTCGGGTTGCCACACCAACCGGACGGCCGGCCATCGACCGCAAGGTTCCGGCGGTGAGCGTCCCCTCCCAGCTCCGCTAGCCGATCTGTCATAGCATCACCTTCCCGCCTCCTTTTTTCTCTTAAGGTTGCCATATCCCATACCGATAACTGTCAAAGAAGAGCAGACGAGTGACATATCAACTCATCTGCCCTGTGTCGGCGAATCCTTGCACGAAGTACTGCCACAATAAGCAGGACCTTTTCGGTATAAAGGAGTACGGCCATGTCGATCTTTTTGAATCTCCGCCTTTTCTCAAAGTTCTCGGTCTTCGCCGCCCTTGTTTCAGCCATCATGCTGGTACTTCTGGGGATCTCCTACAGCGGACTGAAAGGGAGCGAGCGGCGGTTTTCCGAGTACACCGAGAGGTACCAGGGGGTGGGGCAGGCCCTCTTCAAGATCCAGGCCCAGGGGCTCCAGGCCGAGCAGGCGGTCCGCAACATCGTGCTCAATCCCGTGGACGACAAGGCGATGGCCAACTACCAGAAGGCGGTGGCGGACCTCCAGGCCCTGGAGGCGGACACCGTGAAGCTCTCGGTGGGGATGGAGGGGATCCCGGCGCTCATGGAGAAGCTGCAGGGACAGTTTGAGCAGCATACCGCGATGCAGAAGTCCATCATCGCCCTGGCGCGGGGGGGACAGGTGCCGGCGGCGGTGGAGGAGCTGAAGAGCAAGGAGACCCCGAGCTGGCGCGGGATAAAGGACATCATCCAGGCGCTGCAGGACACCTCCAAGCAGAACCTCCAGAAACAGAAGACGGCCCTCAACCAGTTCACCCGTTCCAACTTCACCGTCACCGTGGTGGCGCTCGTGCTCTCGCTGCTGGTCGCCAACCTGCTCCTCTTCATCCTCATGAAGGTCATCGAGAAGCCGATGAAGCAGCTCCTCTCCCGGCTGCGTGACATCTCCTCCGGCGAGGGGGACCTGAGCAAGAGGCTCACGGTGGAGGGCTCCGACGAGTTCGCCGATACCGCCGCCGCCCTCAACGAGTTCATCGAGAAGATCGCCCGTACCGTGTCGGCGGTGCAGGAGACCACCGCGTCGCTCACCCAGGCCGCCCACCAGCTCAACAACGCCTCCGAAAAGGTGGCGGGGAGCTCGGAGCAGGTGGCCGGGGAGGCCACCAGCGTGGCCAACGCCAGCGAGGAGATGGCCGCCACCAGCATGGAGATCGCCAACAACTGCCACCTGGCGGCCACCAGCGCCAGGGAGGCCGCCTCGCTCACCGAGAGGGGATTCGATACCGTGCGCCACACGGTGGAAGGGATCAAGGCGCGGGGCGGGTTGACCAGGAAGAGCGCGGAGGCGATCGCCTCCCTGGGGGAGCGTTCCGACAAGATCGGCGACATCGTCTCCACCATCGAGGACATCGCCGACCAGACCAACCTTTTGGCGCTCAACGCCGCCATCGAGGCGGCCCGGGCCGGAGAGCAGGGACGGGGGTTCGCCGTGGTGGCCGACGAGGTGCGGGCCTTGGCGGAGAGGACCACCCGCGCCACCCGCGAGATCGGGGAGATGATCAAGGGGATCCAGCAGGAGACCCGCTCGGCCATCGCCTCCATGGAGGAAGGGGTGCGCGGCACCGAACAGGAGGCGGCCGAGGCGGAGCTTCTCGAGCGCAGCCTGAAAGACATCATGGACAAGGTCCAGGCGGTGACCGGGCAGGTGAACCAGATAGCCTGCGCGATCGAGGAACAGACCGCCACCACCAACGACATATCGGGGAACATCCTCCGCATCTCGGAGGCGACCCAGGAGACCTCCCGCGGCGCGCAGGACACCGCCGGCGCCTCCGCGACCCTGACCCGCCTGAGCGACGACATGAAGGGGCTCATGGTGCACTTCAAACTGTAGGGTGGGCACGCCGTGCCCACGCGGGTTGGAAGGACGATGGGGGCTTGCCCCCGCCCCGGCAAGGCAACCCGCTCACTTCCCGCCTGAAAAACGAGACGGCGGGTCGAACCTCTCAAAGGCCCGACCCGCCGTCTCCGTCTCACCGTATGTTCCCACAAAAAGGGGGGGCTGATTGGCAAGCCCCCCGCGTCCACAATCCCCTCAATCAGGGGCAGACAACTCTAGGCGCGGCCGCTTAGGCTCCCCCTTCGGTCATGTTGTTGAACATGTCGGTGTCTTCCCTGAGCTCCTGTTTGAGGTAGTTCAGTTCCGCCGGGGTGTACACCGCGGTCCCCTTGTTGATCTCGCGTTGCAGCTTTTCGATCCGCTGCGGCAGGTCATAGACGGTGCCGTTGCAGTTATGGGCTACCAGCAGGCATTCGTTCTTCTGGACCTGATTGCCACTGGTCCCCGTGTCCGTCCCCGACCATCCCATGTCACCGGCAAAGGCCGGCAAGGCAGAGAGGAGCGTCGTGACGGTGAAAATGGCTATTTTCTTGGATATGCTTTTCATGGGGTGACCTCCATTGTGTCAATAGGAAGTGGTATCGGCATACTAGAAGTATAGTCCCTCTGCACTTTGATGCAAGTGAAAATTATTATCATAGAGATATCCTATGCAGATTAGCCTGTTGTGCATGTTTTGAGAGAGGTTTTTGTGCCCGCCTTAACGTTGTGAGGGAAGGTTTGCGCCTTTTGAGTGTGGGAGGATGTTGCCGAGTCTTGCCGGGGGAGGGCTATGACAGAGGTCAGAACGACTTCGACCACAGGACGAGGGCGCTTCCTCCGCTGGTTCCGTGCCTGAGCATCCCCGAGTCGTAGGAGTACTCGAGGTAGATCTCGGACTGAAAGAGGA
Organism: Geomonas sp. Red276; assembly: GCF_054784495.1. NCBI lineage: Bacteria > Pseudomonadati > Thermodesulfobacteriota > Desulfuromonadia > Geobacterales > Geobacteraceae > Geomonas > Geomonas sp. Red276. Next base: position 41,208 of record NZ_BLXW01000015.1, on the reverse strand, counting down.
AACCGCTGGTGATGCCGACCGAGAGGGCGTCCCCTTCCCCCTCGTCGAAGTTGCGCGAGGGGTCGGAGAAGAGCTCGCGCCGGACCCAGGCGTGGGTGCCGCGCAGGTGGAGATAGAGGAAGGAGAAGATCTCCCGCCGGTACTCGAGGGCCCCCATCAGGTAGTCCGAGGCGGGGTACTGGCCGAAGACCGCTCCCGGGTAGACGAGCCGGTCGAGGTCGTCGGCCTCGGAGGGGATGGGGCCGCCGCCGATCCGGTAGGCGGAGAAGCGGTCGAGGGTGCCGTAGGGGGTGAAGCCGCCGTTGAAGCTCGCCAGGAGCCGGTTCTTCTCGGAGAGGAAGGGGATGCCGGTGGCGGCGAGGAGGTAGCCGGAGAGCTTCAGGTAGTGGCGGGTCTGGTTTTCGGAGAGGGTGGGGCCCCCGTAGGAGGCGTCCGACCAGCGCGCCCGCTGGGAGATCTCGGTGTCGAGCCCACCGGCTATCCCCTCGTGGGGGAGCTCCATGAGGTTTCGGCGCAGCCCGTCGTAGCGGACCCTGACCAGGGGGCCGTGCACGATGGTATCGGGGGGAAGCTTCACCCCCGGCGCTGTCTCCCCGACCCTTTGCGAGTAGAGGTAGCCGACCTGGTAGAAGAACTGCAGGCGGAGGTCGTTGTCGACCTGGGAGGGGGCCACCGGAAGGCGGAGCCCCACCCCGAACCTTCCCGCCAGGTTTCCCCACTTGAGCGCACTCCCCCCCACCTCGCCGCCGTTGTCGATCTCCTTGCGGGTGAAGGGGATGGTGGTGTTTTCGAAATGCCAGAGAAACTGCAGGTCGTCCCGGCTCTTCGCAAGGTTGATGTCGTTGACGAACCCGCTGAAGGTCCCCCTAAGGCGCGTATCGTCCCAGCGGTGCTTCCAGTAGACGGCCCCGATCGGGCTGAACTCGTGGCCTCCTAAGTCGGGGAGAAAGAGCGATCCCCCGAGCACCACCGCGCCGGTGTTGTCGCGGTCGCGGGTGGCGACCAGGTAGTGTTTCCCGAAGCACTCGATATCGCACTGCTCTCCCGCGAGCGGCGTGCGGTACGGTGCGGGATCCTCGGCGCGGGCGGCTGCGGGGGCAAGCGCCAGTACGAGCAAGAGGGTTGCCGCGGCTATTTTCCCTTCCATCGAGTCCCGCCTGAACATGCCGAGGGACCTTCGCTCACCGCCACCCCTAGGCAAGGGAGTGGAGCCCGATCATGTTTCCCTCGCTGTCATAGACGAGGGAGATGAAACCGTACTTGCCGATCGACATCTTCGGCTTCTCGACCCTCCCCCCGGCACCCGCCACCCGGCTCTCCTCCACCGCGCAGTCCTGGCAGCTGAAGTAGACGATGGTGGAGTTGCCCCCCGAGGCGACCCCGGGCATCTTCACCAGCGCTCCCCCTGCGCCGTAGCTCTCCATGTCGCTCGGGAAGGACCAGAGCTCGAGGCCGGGCATGGGGCCCAGCTGCTGAAATTCCACCTGGAAGACGGTGCCGTAGAATCTCTTGGCCCGCTCCATGTCCTGGACGTAGATCTCGAACCATCCGGCCGGATTTTTCATGGCGCACTCCTCTATCTGAAGTCGATTGAATTCCCGCTCAAAAGCATAGCCGAGATGGCCGGTGCCGCAACAGGCGCTCCAGGACGCGGCTTAACTGAAGAATAAAGAATTGTGGGGTACAATTGAGAGGTTCGCGGGGCCTTGCCGCGATAGGCTCATCCAGGCGACGCCGCGCCGCTGACTTGTACGGAGGCACCAGAAACAGTGACCATGAAGCCGTCAAAGGAGGACGTATGGGGATGATGAAGGAGTTCAAGGAATTCGCCGTCAAGGGGAACGTGGTTGACCTGGCCGTCGGTGTCATCATCGGGGCCGCCTTCGGAAAGATCGTCTCGTCGCTCGTGGCCGACGTGGTGATGCCGCCCGTCGGGGTGCTCCTCGGCGGGGTCGATTTCACCCACCTCGCGGTGGTGGTCAAGGAGGGGGTGGGGACCAAGCCGCCGGTGCTGATCAGCTACGGCAAGTTCATCAACACGATTATCGATTTCGTCATCATCGCTTTCGTGGTATTCCTGGCGGTCAAGGGGATCAACCGGCTCAGAAGGCAGGAGCCCCCCCCGCCTCCCGGCCCCACCAAGGACCAGGAGCTCCTGGCCGAGATCAGGGATCTATTGAAAGAGGGGAGATGACGGCGTGCAGCAGGTGGTCGATTTCATACTGGAGTTGGACAAGCTCAAGGGGGTGACCAGGAAGAACAAGCCCCTTGGGCTTGCGCGTTTCGAGAACTCGGCGGAGCACAGCTGGCAGATCGCCATGCTCGCCTGGTCGCTGGAGCGGTACGCGGCCGAGCCGGTCGACATCCGCCGGGTGATCGGCATGCTCCTGGTCCACGACATCGGGGAGATCGACACCGGCGACGTCATCGTCTACGCGGTGGGGGGATGGGAGGAGCGCATGGAGGCGGAAAGGCGTGCGGTGGAGCGGATCTTCGGCCTGCTCGACGAGCCGCACCGCTCCCACTTCTTAGGGCTCTGGCTCGAGTTCGACGAGGAGGCGACTCCCGAGGCGGTCTTCGCCCACGCGGCCGACCGGGCCATGCCGGCCCTTTTGAACCTGGCCCAAAACGGCCAGAGCTGGCGCGAAAACGGCATCGGATACGATCAGGTCATCAACCGGATCGGCCCCCCGATCAGGAAGGGGTGCCCGGCGCTTTGGGAGTACCTGGAGGGGCGGCTCGCGGAGGAGCGGGAAAAGGGATGGTTCACGACGCCGGGTGAAGGGTGAAGGAGAAGGTCGCCCCCTCCCCCTCGGCCCCCTCGGCCCAGATCCGGCCGCCGTGGCGCTCGATGATCCGGTGGGCGGTGGCCAGCCCGATCCCCTCCCCCTCGAACTCGGCGCCGTGCAGCCGCTCGAAGGCCTTGAAGAGGTTCGCGCGGTAGCTCATGTCGAAGCCGGCGCCGTTGTCCTTCACGTAGCAGACCGGCTCGCCGTCGAGCATCCTCCGGCCGAACTCGATGCGGGGGGACTCCGTGCGGGAGGTGTACTTCCAGGCGTTCTCCAAAAGGTTCACCAGGAGCTGGCTCAACAGGTGCTGGTCCCCCTGCACGACCACCCCCGGTTCGATGACGGTTTCCACCCTCCGGCCGGGCTCGGTCTCCCCGAGCATCCGGAGGACGTCGGCCGCCACCGCGCTCAGGTCGACCGGGACCGGCTTGAGCTCGACCCTCGCCACCCGGGAGAGCTCCAGGAGGTGATCGATGAGCGATCCCATCCGGCTGGAGGCGGCGGTGATCCGGGCCAGGTAGTCGCGAGCCCCGGCCGGGATGGCCTCCCCGAATTCCTCCATGAGGAGGGAGCCGTAACTGTTGATGTGGCGAAGCGGCGCCCTGAGGTCGTGGGAGACCGAGTAGCTGAAGGATTCCTGCTCCCGGATGGCCATCCGCAGGTCCGCCGTCCTCTCGTTTACCCGCTGCTCCAAAAGCTCGTTGGCCAGCCTCAACTCCTCCCTGCTCGCCAGTAACTCCCTCTGCATGAGCATCTGCTCGGCGATATCCCAGGTCAGATCCGCGAAGAGCGAAACGGTCCAGACGTCGGCCGCCACGTAATCGGTCGGCTTGTTGCCGGTTCCCAAAAGGGCCACGATCCTCCCGTTGCGTTTCACCGGGACCACCAGCTCCCTCACCACCGGCGCGTGCCCGGCCGGAAGTCCGCGGCGGTGCGGAAGGGTCGCGTAGTCGTTGTGGATGGAGGGGCGGCCGTTCCGCAGGCAGTCCACCCAGACCCCGGCCCGTTCCACGCCGTAGTGTCCCCCCTGGTGCTCGCTCTTGCAGAAGGTATCGGTGGTCCTGGTGGACCAGGCCTTCAGGGTGACGAAGCGGGAGGCATCGTCGAAGAAGTGGTAGAAGCCGATCTGGCTCCCGGTCAGCCGTTCCACCTCGTCGAGCGCCTCGACGAGGAGCTCCTCAAGGGTGTGGCTCGCCGCGAAGCGCATCAGCCTTATCCGGGCGAGGTGGACTTCGTTCATCTGTCTGAGCTGGGAGATGTCGTGCAGCGTGTCGGGGCCGATCTCATAACAATCGGCAGGGCGGGGGCCTTGCGCCAGGACTTGGTCCCGGCTCAGCACGAGGCTTTCGAGGGCGGCGGCGTCGACGTCGGCCACGGTGGCGCCAGAGAATGCTCCCTGGGCCATGTCGCCGAACATGACGCGGTACTTGTTGGGGGCGTCGTCCATGGCGCTGCGGTTCCTGTCTCGGGGCCGTGCAGGCGTTGAAGATCGATGGCAACGTGGATATCGGTACTGTCACAGCAGCTTCATTGGACCTTCACGCTGAGGCAAAGGCCGTCCGGGATACTAGCACAATGGTTGAGTTAAATGAAAGGATTTCCATGTGTAGTGGGTGGGATTTTCTCTGATACAGAACCAGGGAACTCCTGTCCGGTTTGATCGCGCGATTTCTCTTCAGATCGTGGCCGCTGTTGCCGAATAGATGAAGTGGCGCAAAGTGTATGAGTATCGTGCTCCTCGAACTGTCACAAGGGGGTGGGATAATGCTGAGCACCGTGTCTCCGGATATGCTTCTCGAGTGTCTCTTCGAAGGGGTCTATTTCGTCGACAAGGACCGGCAGATCGCCTACTGGAATGCCGGGGCGGAGAGGATCGCCGGCTTCTCCCGCGACGAGATGATCGGCTCGTGCTGTGCGGACAATCTCCTTTGCCACATCAACGGGGAGGGGACCGAGCTTTGCCTAAGCGGCTGTCCGCTGGCCGCCACCATGGTCGACGGGGGGCAGCGCGAGAGCCGGGTCTTTCTCCGCCACAAGCTCGGCCATCGGGTGCCGATCCTGGTCCGCACCTCGCCGGTGCGTGACGGGGAGGGGAACATCGTGGGGGCGGTCGAGGTCTTCAGCGACAACTCCACCTCGCTGCAGATACTCCAGGAGTACGAGAAGCTTAAAAAGGAAGTCTACCTCGACCAGTTGACCGGGGTGGGGAACCGCCGGTACGGCGAGATGACCCTGGTCAACCGGCTCTTCAACCTCACCACCAACGGACTCCCCTTCTCCGTCCTTTTCATGGACATCGACCACTTCAAGAGGTTCAACGACGAGTACGGCCATCGGACCGGCGACCAGTTTCTCACCATGGTGGCCCGCTCGGTCGCCCTCTGCCTGCGCAGGGTCGACGTGGTCGCCCGGTGGGGAGGCGAGGAGTTCGTGGCCATCCTGCCCGGGGCGGCCGGTGAGGTACTGGCCATGGTGGCGGAGCGGATGCGCGCGGTGGTGGAGAAGAGCTTCGTGGTGGTGAACGGCGAGCGGGTGAGCGTCACCGTCTCGATCGGGGCCACCGTGGCCCGGCCGGACGACGACCTGGAGTCGGTGGTGAACCGGGCCGACGAGCTGATGTACCGGAGCAAGCGGGGCGGGAGGAACCGGGTCACCCTGGACCAGTCCGACCAGTCCGACGGTGATCAGCAGACGCGGTAGCCGCCGTCCAGCCGGCGGATGAACCCTTCCCGCTCGAGCTGGAGCAGGTTCCGCTCCAGCGAGACCATGGCCTCCGGAACGGTGCGGCCGATCTCCGCGGCGGTGATGCCGGGGGTGGCCAGGATCGCCTTCAGGATCAGGCTCCGCTTTTCGCGGTTGGAGCCCCGGAAGGGGGACTGGCGGGTGTGGTGGGCGCTGCGGCGGCTCGGGTTCTCCCCCGTCCTCTTCAGCTGCGACCCGTAGTCCATCAGTCCGTAGTACCACCCGCGCGGATCTCCCCGGTCCAAGGTGGCCTCCACCAGCGGCAGGATGAGGGCGTCGGGAACCTTTTCCTTCCCGGGGAAGAAGTGGTGGAGATAGACGGAGCGGATGTTGGTCTCGATGAACGGGGTCGGCTCGCCGAAGGCGAAGAGGGCGACCGCCCGCGCGGTGTAGGGGCCGATCCCCGGCAGCGCCTCGAGTGCGGCGATCTCGCCCGGAAGCCTTCCCCCGCACCGCTCGACCACCGCCTCGGCGCAGAGCTTGAGCGAGATGGCCCGGCGGTTGTAGCCAAGCCCCTGCCAGAGGGAGAGGACGTCGGCCAGCGGGGCCCGGGCCAGCTCGGCGAACCCGGGGAAGGCGGCCAGAAACGCCCGGTACTTCTCCCGGACCCGGTCCACCTGGGTCTGCTGGAGCATGATCTCCGAGACCAGGATGGCGTAGGGATCGCGGGTCTCCCGCCAGGGAAGCGAACGGGCGTGGGCGCGGTAGTGGGCGCGGATCCCTTCCTGGAAGGCATGCACCTCCTCTTCGCTCAGGCCGATGGCGCTCGCGCCGTCGGCCCCCTTCCCCCGCCTTCCGCTCGTCTCCCCGGCCGCCGCCTCCGGCCCCCCGCCGTTACTTCCCCGGGCGCGGGCCCCATGACCGTTTTCCCCTCTCACCCTCATCCTCCTCCCTCTGCGCCTTTCCCCTGCCGGTGCCTCGACGGGCTCCCCTGCGAGCCGCACCGATGGTAGCCGTTTTGCCCCGGCCGGCAACAGCAAAAAGGGGCGGGGGGCGTCCTCCTAACCCGGCCTAATAACAATAAATTTTGTAAATTAGTTTATTTTATGATATTGCTTCCCCTCAGCCCATGGGGCAGGGAGGATCGGATGGGGAACGAGTGCGTCGGTGCCGAACATTGGCGGGAGATCCTGGAGGTCGCCGCGGAGGGGTTCTGGGACTGGGACCTTGAGAACGATATCGCCTACCTGAGCGACAACTTCTGCGACCTGATCGGGTACACCCCGCAGAGCACCGTCTTCAATTTCGCCTTCCTCGCCGGTACCCTCATCCATCCCGACGACCGCGGCCGGGTACTGACCAGCGTGCAGGAGCGTATTGAGGGGCTCCGCAGCGATCCGGCGATGGAGTACCGGATGATCTGCCGGGACGGCAGGACGGTCTGGGTGGAGGCGCGGGCACGGATCATTGCCCGGGACGCCCGGGGGAGGGGGACCCGTATGGTCGGGACCATCCTCGACATCACCCACCGCAAGGCGACCGAGGAGGCGCTGTGGGCCGGGCAGGTCCGCTACCGGGCCATGGTGGACGCCTTCGACGGCTACATGTACATCTGCTCCCAGGAGTGCCGGATCGAATACCTCAACGAGGCGATGAAGCGCCGCATCGGTTTCGATGCCGTCGGCCATTACTGCTACAAGGTGCTCAACGGACTCGATCACCAGTGCCCCTGGTGCCGAAACGAAGAGGTCTTCGCCGGCGACACGGTCCGGGTGGAGATGCTCAACCAGCGCGACGGCCGCTGGTACGACCTCACCAACAGCCCCATCTACAACGCCGACGGCAGCGTCTCCAAGCAGTCCCTCTTCGTGGACATCACCGACCGCAAGCAGGCCGAGAACGCGCTTCGGGAGAGCGAGAGCCGGTACCGCTCGCTGGTGGAGGGGACCCACGATGCGGTCGTCGTCCACATCGACGGGGACTTCGTCTACCTAAACAGCGCGGCCGTCACCCTGTTGGGTGCCCGCACCTGTGACGAGGTGATCGGGAAGCCGGTGCTCTCCTTCGTACACCCCGACAGCCGGGCAGCGGTCAGTAGCGGGATCCGGAACGTCTATGAGAACGGGGGAGAATCCCCGCTCACCGAGACGCAGTTGGTGAGAGCGGACGGGAGCGTGCTCGACGTGGAGTCGGTCGGGATGCCGATCATCTATGACGGGCGGCCGGCGGTGATGGCGGTGCTGCGCGACATCACCGACCGCAAGAGAGCCAAGGCGGAGCTGGCCCTTTTGAACGCGGAGCTGGAGAGCCGGGTGTTGAAGAGGACCGCGGAGCTCACCCAGGCCATCCGGGACCACGAATCGTTCAGCTACTCGGTTTCCCACGACCTCAGGGCGCCCCTTCGCCACATCAACAGCTACAGCGCCATCCTTGCCGAGGATTACCAGGACCACCTCCCCCCGGAGGCGCGCGAGTACCTGGCCAGGATCAGGAGCTCCTCGCGGGTCATGGGTAACCTCATCGATCACCTGCTGGAGCTTTCCCGGGTTGCCAGGACCGACCTCCGCCGCCAGACCCTCGACTTAAGCTCGCTGGTGGAAACGACCCTCACCATGTTCGCCGAGACCGAGCCTGCCAGGCGGGTGGATACCGAGGTGGAGCAGAGGGTGCTGGTGGACGGTGACGCTCACCTCTTGAATCTCCTGGTCCAGAACCTGGTCGGCAACGCCTGGAAGTACACCGCGCGGCAGGAGGTGGGGCGCATCCAGTTCGGGACGGAGTACGAGGGGGGGCAGCGAATCTACTTCGTCAAGGACAACGGGGTGGGGTTCGACCCCTCCTATTCCGAAAAGCTCTTCACCCCCTTCGAGCGGCTGCACGGCTCCGAGTTCGAAGGGGCCGGCATCGGCCTCGCCTCGGCCAAGAGGATCGTCGAGCGCCACGGCGGGAGAATCTGGGGCGAAGGGGCGGTCGGCGGGGGCGCCGTCTTCTTCTTCACCCTCGCCACCTACCGCTGATTCCCCTTACCCCACCCTCACGCTCTCTCTTCCCCGGCAGGCCGCCGGCTTAACCGCCGCTAGTCGTTTCCTCCGCCGTGACCCTTGCCGTGCCCTTTTCCCTTACCCTTCCCCCTGCCGGGGCCGGCGTCGCCATCCCCGCCCGGTCTCCCGGTGAAGGAGAGGTTACCCGCCTTGAGTGCGTGGAACTCGGCGGAGCCGGGCCTGATCCCGAGCTCCTTGGCGATGGCGCCCCACCCCTTCTTCCTGTTCGGCTTGTAGACCGCCAGCACCCTCTCGGGGGGCTTGGAGGCCATCTGGCCAAGCTGGAAGACCATGAAGGCGTCGGCCGGCTCGGGAACCGAGCGGATCACCGCCTGCACCTGGGGAAGGGCGACCCCGAACTGGGCGCTGATCTTGGCGGAGAAGCCGTTCATGTCGGCGCGGGCCTCGATGTTGACCCGGGAAAGGAAGTCGTCCAGGCTCGCGAAGGCCGTGAGCGGGGCGAAGAGGAAGAGGGCGATGGCGAGGGTGCCGAGGATCAACCGTTTCATGCTGCCTCCTTTAACTTGAGAATCCCTGAATAGGCCCGCGGGGGGGCGCAACGGACGCACTTTAAAACGACGGTAACGCTAAGGCAACCAATAAAACAACACACATCCCTCGACGATCGTTCACGCCGTGTCCCGGTCGAGCGTCTCGCGCACCTTCTTCAACAGGTCGAGCGGCGAAACCGGCTTGACCACCATGGGGACCTTCTCGTCGATCAGCATCTTCTGTCGCACCATGTCGGGCGCGTAGCCGCTGGAGAAAAGGACCCGGACGCCGGGGTCGATCGCCCTGATCTCGTCGTAGGCGTCCTTCCCCGTCTTCCTCGGCATCACCAGGTCGAACAGCAAGAGCGCGATCCGGTCGCGGTTCTCCCGGTAGAGTTCGACCGCCTCCTGCCCGTCGGTGGCCACGATCACCCGGTAGCCGAACTCCGCCAGCACGCTGCTGGTCAGCGCCCGTACCGTCTCGTCGTCCTCCGCGAGCAGGATGGTCTCGGTGCCGCGTACCTCGAACTGCTCGGCCTGCGGCTTCTCCTCCTCGACGGGCGCCATCAGGTACGGGAGATAGAGCCGGAAGGTGGTCCCTTCTCCCAGCTCGCTGTAGACGTTCACGAAGCCGTCGTGGTCGCGGATGATCCCGTACACGACGGCGAGCCCCAGCCCGGTCCCCTTGCCGACCTCCTTGGTGGTGAAGAAGGGATCGAAGATCTGCTCGCGCGTCTCCCGGTCCATACCGCGCCCGGTGTCGGAGACCGTCACCAGCACGTACTCTCCCGCCCGGCCGTAGCCGTGGGCGGCGACGAACTCCTCGTCGAAGTGGACCCGGCCGGTGGCGATGGTGAAGAGCCCGCCCCCCTCCATGGCATCGCGGGCGTTGGTCGCGAAGTTCATCAGCACCTGCTCGAGCTGGTGGGGATCTCCCATGACCGGGAGCGCCTCCGGGGCGAGCACGGCCCGGCACTCGATGTCCTCCCCGATCACCCGCTGCAGGAACTTTTCCGTCCCCCGGATGATGTCGTTCATGTCCACGAGCTTCTTCTCGCTCACCTGCTTGCGGCAGAAGAGGAGCAGGTCCTTGGTGAGATGGGCCGCCTTCTCGGTCGCCTCCAGCATCTGCTCGATGTCTCCTCGGCGCGGGTCTTCCGGCGCGCTCTTCATGAGGGCGATGGTGCCGTAGCCGACGATGGCGGTCAGGATGTTGTTGAAGTCGTGGGCGATGCCGCCGGCGAAGGTGCCGATCGACTCCATCTTCTGCGACTGCCTCAGCTGCTCCTCCAGCCGGTGCCGCTCGCTCACGTCGCGGAAGTACCAGACCCTCCCGAGGCTTCTCCCGTTTTGGTCCACCATGGCCGAGGAGTACTGGTCCAGGATGCGGCCGTCCTTGAGCCCCAGCTCGCAGCGGCTCTTCTCGTCCCGGTGGCTGGCCAGGTGTTCGAGGGTCGCCAGGAACAGTTCCGGCTCCTTGATCTTCCCGGTCAGGTGCCCCAGGAGGATCTCGTAGCTCCCCGCGGCCAGCACCTCGGTGGGGACGCCCCAGATCTCGGCAAACCTGCCGTTGGAGGAGATGATCCTCCCCCGCTCGTCCACCGCCAGGATGCCGTCCAGCGAGGTCTCCTGCTGGGTGGAGAGGAGGACGTTCTTGACCCGGAGCTCCTCTTCGGCCCGGGTGATCTCGGTGATGTCGTGGGCGGTGCCGCGGGACGCCATCACCTCGCCTTCGGGATCGAAGAGCTGTTCGACGTGCTCGTGGATGTGGCGGATGGCGCCGTCCGTTTGCCGCACGATCCGGTGCAGGATGTCGCAGCACCGCTTCTCCTCCACCGACTGCCGGTAGCGGGTCAAGACGCAGTCGCGGTCGTCGGGGTGGACCAGCTCCATGAATCTGTCGAGGGTGAGCGGATCCTCTCCCTGCTCCATCCCGAAGATGCGGTAGCACTCCTCCGACCAGAGGATGTGGCCGGTGGCGAAGTCGAGCTCGAAGGAGCCCAGGTGGGCCATCCGCTGGGCCTCCGCGAGGTTGCGCTCGTTTCTCATCAGCACCCGGCTCCGCTCGAGAAGCTCGGTCTGGTAACCGAGGATGGCGTCGCGCATGGCGGCGAAGCGGTCGACCAGTTCCCCCACCTCGTCCGCTTCCCCTTTTTTGAGGGGCACGTCGAAGTTGCCGCGGGCGAGCTGCTTCGCGGCCAGCGAAAGCTCCCTGACCGGGCGGATCACCACCCCCTCCAGCACCCAGGCGGCCCCGGCGATGAAAAGCCCCATGAGGGCGAGCATGACGGTCAGCAGTTCGAGGTTGCGCCGGCGAGGCTGCCGCAGGAGGGGAGCGAAGTCGACCTTGACGCTGAGCGTGCCGAGCTCGGTGCCGCCGTGGCTGATCTTCCTGGTGAGGGTGCGGAGGTCGTCGTTTTGCGGGGTGGGCAAGGGGGTGGTTTGCAGGGGATAGAGGCGGCGGCCGTCGGTGTCGGTCAACTCGATGCTGATCCAGTCGCCGTTCTTCTGTCTGAGGGCGTCAAGGTTCTCGAAGATGGTGTCGAGGTTGTGTCCCAGCATGAGGGGGATCAACCCCTCGATGACGCTGTCGAGGTGGCGCTCGGTGGCCTGCTGGTAGGTGTCCTCGATGTTCTCGAGGCTGCGAGGCAGATACGATCCCCACAGGTAACAGGCCAGGAGGAGACTGAAGACAGTGAGAGGGAGCAGGACCTTCCAACGAAGCCTCATAGGGGATCACTCCCCGGCGACCGGCTGCCAGTACCGCTCCAGTCCCCACTCTACCATCTGCAGGTACTCCGCGAGGGTGGTGGGGCCGATCTCCTTGAAGGGAACCTTGGCGAGGAGCGCCCGGCCGGCCGGGTCCTGCCCCATGGCCAGCAGGGCCTGGCGCACCTTCTCCGCATCGCCCTTGGGGACCCGGCGGTGGGCCGCCACCGGATGGGAGGGGATGGGGCGGGTGGTGTAGATGACCCGCAGGGCGTCGCGGACGGAGGGAGGCTGCTCCTTGAGCGTCTTGTCGATCCCCCCCCCCGCCGCCGCCAGCCCCTGGACCACGTGGAGATAGACCGAGCTGTGGGTCTTCACGTAGAGGGGCTCCATGGTGATATGGAAGTGCCGCTCCAGGTCGGCCCGCATCATCAGGGCGGCCCCGAGCGCGTTGGGGGAGGGAAGCGCAATGACCTTTCCCTTGAGGGGGGCGACGTCCTGGTAGGGGGAGTCCTTCTTGACCACCAGCACACCATGGATCTTGGTGCGGTCGCTCACCAGCGGGATGTACCCCTGGCTCTTCCTGGCCTGCACGATGTAGTAGGGGTTGACGTAGATGAAGTCGAAGCTCCCCTTGCTGATCTCCTTGTCGAAGTCCTGGATCTGCAGGGTGGTGACCAGCTTGAAGGTGAGGCCGGTGCGGCGCTGGAGCTCGTCGATGATCGGCCGCCAGATGGCGTGGAGCTTTCTCTGCTCGAACTGGGGAACTATGCCGAAGGTGTAGGTGGCGGCTGCCGCGGGGGTGGATAGGAGGGGAGATTCGGCTACCAGGAACAGTAACAGGAACACGGCTATGACAGTCGTAGCGAACCCGCAACCCTTGGTCATGACACCCTCCGGATTGAATGACATCTTCAACTATAGTCACAATTACTTCAATGTCCAGAGAGATGCATCTGATCCAGTGAAGTCGTCTTGGCTATACCAGAGTGACGGTGCCCGGTGCCGGAAACGATGCCTTCCGGCAAGGGAGCTCAGCTCTGCTCGGTGGTGACCTCCTTCAGGTACTGCTGTGCGCAGTCGGGGCAGAGCCCGTGGCTGAATTGGGCGTCGGAGTTCATGGTGATGTAGGTCTCCAACTGCTCCCAGGACTCCTTGTTGTTGTGGATCTTCTTGCAGTACATGCAGATCGAGATGATCCCTTCCAGCCGCTTGGTCCTCGCGAGGGTCGCCTCCAGCGCCTCGTTTTGCTGCACGAGAAGCTGTTGCGCCTCATGGCGCTTGCTCACCTCCTCCTCGTTGCGCTTCCATTCGCGGCAGATCAGGAAGACCGCCATCACGCTCATCAGCAGGAAAGAGGACATCAGCGAGCTCATGGTCTCCACCTCCCGGTACCACTCGGCGAGCGCCTCCGAGTCCGCCCGTCCCACCACGAGGTAATAGGGCTGGGGGAGGGCGAGGCGCCGGAACGAATAGGTCCTCTCCACCCCGTCCATCCTGCTGCGGGAGCGGTAGCTGCCGGTGGTCCTCCGGTCGGCGAGCAGGGCGGCGAGGACCGGGGCGCTGATGCGGTAGCCGGGTTTTTGCCCGATGGTTTCGACCTGGGGATAGCGGGCGATCAGCCGGAGGCCGTCGTCGAGCAGCGCGACCAGCCCCTTTTTGCCGTTGTCGATGCGGGAGAACTGCCGGGAGAGGTAGTCGAGCTCGAGGCCGGCGTAGACCAGGCCGCCGAAGCCCCCGTCGGGGCGGTTGATGCGGCGGGCGAGGACCACCATCCATTTCCCGGTGATCCCTCCCACGAGCGGCGCGGAGACCACCATCCCGGCCTCCGGGCGGTCCCTGAGGGACGCGAAATACTCCCGGTGGGCGACGCTGATGGTGGTCATCGGCTTGATCTGCTGGGGGCCGTAGATCGCCTCCCCCGCCGGATTGGTGGCCCTGAGCGCCACCAGTTCGGGCATCCGCCGCTGCTGGCGGATCAGGAAGGCGTTGAGCCTTGCCGGGGCGATCCCTCCCTCTTTAAGCTGGCGCTCCGCTTCGTCCGTCACCGCCTGCAGCCCGAGGTCGATCTTGGAGAAGAGACCGGAGAGGCTTTCGTCCAGGACCTGCGAGATGTTTTGGGTACCGACGACGGCGCGGTGCGTGTAATGAGCGTGGCTTCTCCAGAGCGCGTAGCAGATGGTGGCAGCAACCAGCAGGTTGAGCAGGGTCACCGCAAGGATCAGGTTTCTGAGAAAAGCCTTGTGCCTCAAAGGGAAGCCTCCGACTGACACAGTGTAGTGGTCGTCTCGGACTGTATCGATACGGGGCGCAATTCTACACGAAATGACAGATTTGTCTTCACCTTTTCGTTGGACAACCGTTACCCGTCGGTACTGTCACACCCGCCGCTCACCTCTCCCTCTCCCCTCCCACTGAACCAGTGTGAAATCCTCTCCTTCTTCACTCACTATACCCTCGCCCCTCCCGGGGAGAGGGTGGCCGAAGGCCGGGTGAGGGAGGTTCTTGCCCGTCCGAAACCGCCCCCTCACCCTGGCCCTCTCCCCCGATGGGGGCGAGGGGAGAATGAAACAGGGGGGGGATGGCCGAAGGCCGGGTGAGGGAGGTTCTGATGGGGGCGGGGGGAGCTCCCCTTCCTGAACAGCTGTGCACCCGCTGAACAGATTTTCGGGTGCTTTCTTCGTGCTGTGGTTGGCCGTCAGGCAGTGCTAACATACGATAAAACGGTACTTTACGTGCCGGGGACTCCGCCGTCCGGTCCCGGAATGAATATTGAAAATCGTTATCGCAAAGATGTTCATTCCTCCCGCCGCGGAGCTGACCATGAAAACGATAGCGATAGATCTCAAATCCCCGATCCGGGTTTCGATACAGGCAATCATGATGATGCTGGCCCTGCTGATCTCTCTCACCGGCTGCGCCGGCAACTGGAGGCTGGTGAGCTTCCAGCCCGGTCTGGGGGGCGGGGGAGGGTGGCACGTCTACACCCAGTTGGAAGAGCCCGAAGATGCCACCGAACAGGCGGCGGTGCAGGTGGCGGCCGACCGCAAGAGCCGCGAGGTCGGCAACGCCGAGGTGATGTTCATCATGCAGGACCGGTGGTTTTCCTACGTGTACGCCGTCGAGAAGGGCGAGGACGGCAACTGGCTCGGCATCCGGACCTTCACCCGTTTCGTGGTGGCGGGAGGAAAGATCGCCGCCCGCTCCGACCGGACCCGCGAGTTCCTGGTGGACGCCGATTTCGAGAGGGCGGTGCTGCGCGACGCCTCCATGGCCGGGGGGATCGACTCCGTCTTGATCTACTACGACATACTGCACCCGGTTTCCATGTCCAGCCGCCCGCTGAGCCCCTGCGCCGCCGAGGTGCGGATCTTCCAGGAAGGGGAGACCGGCGGGAGGCCGATGGCGAGGAAGGTGGTGAATTACTGCGCACTGAAAAAACTGAAGGAGCCCCACGGCTAGCCGGCAATCCCAGGCTCTGGGCAAAAAAAAACACCTGTCATCCCTTGCGGAAGGCGGGTGTTTTTTAGGTGGGTGATGTTCGTACCGCGGAGAGCGGTTAGAAGCGGTAGCCCACACCGATACCGATCAGGTTCGGGTTGAGGTCGAGCTTGTACTTGACCCCGGCGATGGTGGCCTTGGTGTCGGCGTTCAGGTACTTGTAGTCGACGTTGAAGTAGAGGTTGTTGGTCATCTTCAGGTCGAGGCCGGCCTGGAGAGCGTAGCCGACCGAGTTATCGATGGAGAAGTCGCTCACGTTGTTGACGCGGGATTTGAAGGGGAAGATGACGTTGAAGCCGGCCCCGAGGTACGGGCTGACGGTGCTGCCGGCCAGCGGGTGGTACTTGACGGTGATGGTCGGGGGGAGCAGCCAGGTGGAACCTGCGAAGGCGCCGCCGAGCTTGATGTCGTTGCGGGTCACGCCGGCGATGGCTTCGACGGAAAGGTTCTTCATGAAGAAGTACTCGAAGTCCACCTCGGGGATGATGTCGGCGCTGACTTTAGGGGTCAGCGAGCTCAACTGGCCGTCAAAATCCTCGTCGGGCAACACGTAGACCGCCCTCATGCGGATGCCGACCTTCTGGTAATCGTCAGCGGCGGCCGCGATAGCAGAAATACCGAGCGACAGAGCAAGCACCAGACCCAGAACCCCAACCATTTTTCTAACCATCTTTTTCTCCCCTGCTTTTGTATTTTGAGAGGGAAAATCCTCTCAATAGCAATAAGACCAATAGGACCATTAAGATCCATTTGGTGCCGCATAAATAACGTGATCCTTGACCTAAGTCAAGAAAATACATTTTTTGTAAGAGAAAATCTCAGAAGATGCCGGTGATATCCTGGTGGCTGAGTTACGCGGCGGCCATTCTGGGAAAGGGTGGCAGTGGGGGGCGAAAAATGCCTGCTGTGACTGCGCCGGCTGCGGCTGTGTCTTGTCTATCTTTAGCTGTGACGGCAACTTTTCCGCCGCTGTGACTTGACAGTGCTACAGGGCAAAGTAAACTTCCCTCGACAACTAACATTAGAATTTACATATCCATAAAAGCCAAACCCTGAGTGATCAGGGGACGGAAAATGACGGGACTTGATTCACCCCCAACCCTGCCGGCGGTTGTCTTTTGACTGTTGCCCCCCCGGCCGGACGGATCAAGTTGGCCGAATTGCCGGATGCGACCACCGTTACGGACGCAGCTCTGCAGTTCGGCCTTTTGTTGTCCGGTGTCCGGTACTCGGAAGTCAAACGATCGGTCGGAGGGGAGAGGCGTGACCATGAGACGCGTCGTAGCGGGGCTTGGGTGGGCTTTCTGGTTGGCGGCCTTCATGACCGCCTGCGGCGGAGGAGGCGGGGGGGCGGTGACCCGGGAGGGGGGCGGGGTCGTCTACACGGGATCGACCGCTCCGGCTGCGGTCACGACGGGGGCGGCGCGGGAGCTCTTCGCCTTGATCTGGGACGGGGGGAGCGCGCTCGGGAGCGTCTTCTCGACGGCGGCGGTCGCCAAGGTGGTGCCGGGCCGTCACGACCGGTTCGCTGTTACCCGGCGGCTGGCCCGGTGTCTCGGCAACGGGTACCGGCAGCTCCCCTCCGCCGGCGGGCGGGCCAGGACCGCTCGCGAAGCCATCGCCATCGATCAGACCATCGCCGGGGGAGTCAGCGGCACCATGACGCTGAAGGGGACCCTCGACGACGGTGCCGGCACCGGGACCATTGCCGTCGGCTTTTCCGACTACAACGACGGCGACGGCTACACCAACAACGGCACCGCCACCCTGCAGGTCTGGGCCGTCAACGCCCAGCTGGGAGTCATCACCGACTGGACCATGAGCTTCACCTCCTGGTCGATTCGCGGAGCAGGGTGCGACGTCATGCTCGACGGCTCGCTCCGGATGCGGATTTCGCTGCCGGAAAGCGCGGAAACGGTCACCATCAACCTGAACGGCCGGGACAACGCCTCCGGCGGCACCTTCCGCTTCCAGGATCTCGCCATCTGCTACCGCTTCGCATCGCCCCCCTACCTGGAGGTCGCCTACTCCGGCCGTGTCTACCTGGAAAAATCCGGGTACTTCGACATTTCCACCGACTGTCCCTATTCCTTCGCCCCCGTGGGAGGCACTCCCTGCCACGGGGGCCCCATCGTCGTCTCCGGTGACGGCAACGGCCGCGCGCTCATCACCCCCTTGAGCTACGGAGTCCGCATCGAGGTGGACCGGGACGGCGACGGGCTCCCGGAAGGGACCGAACGCTACCTCTGGGACAACCTGTCCGGTGCCCCCTTGCACTCCGTCGTCGTGTCGCCCGGCGCCGCCAACGTTCCGGTCGGCATGACCCAGCAGTTCACCGCCGCCGCCTCCCTGGCCGATCACACCACCCGGGACCTGACCGCCACGGCGGACTGGTCCTCGTCCGCCCCGTCGGTGGCGCTCGTCTCCTCCACCGACGTCGCCTACAGCGCCTGCATCGCCTGGGGATGCGCCTCCACGGTGGGGCTTGGCTCCACCACCATCACCGCCACCATCGGCGACCTTTCCGGCGCCGCGACCATGTCGGTCATCTCGGCGGCCCTGCTGTCGCTCGAGCTCGAAGGTCCCCTCGCTGCCGGGGACCCGGTCCTCGCCATGGGGATGACCGGCCAGATGAGGGCCATCGGCACCTTCTCCGACCACGTCCCGCGCGACGCCACCATGCTGGTCGCCTGGAGATCGTCGGACCAGTCGGTGGCCACCGTGAGCGACCAGCAGGGGACCAAGGGAATCGTGGCCGCCCTGGGAGGCGGCCTCACCACCATCACCGCCTCCGCCGGGTCGCTCGCCGCCTCCCTCCCCCTTGCCGTCACCCCGTGGAGCCTCGCCTACTCCTCCACCGCCGCCGATCTTTACCGGGTGGCCTGGTCAGGTTCGCGCTACGTCGCGGTCGGTGCCCGGGGGACCATCGTCACCTCCTCCGATGGAGTCGGTTTCGAGACCAGGAGCTCCGGCGTCACCGCCTCGCTCTACGACGTCGCCTGGTCCGGGAACAGTTTCGTGGCGGTGGGGGGCGAAGGTACCGTCCTTACCTCTCCGGACGGGGGGATCTGGACCCGCCAGCAGTCGGGGACCTCCCGCGACCTCTACGCGGTGGCCTGGACCGGGAACGTCTTCGTGGCGGTGGGGGGGGAAGGAACCATCGCCACCTCGCCGGACGGGGGGAACTGGACCCGCCGCCCCTCGGGAACCACGAGCCCCCTCTATGGGGTCGCCTGGTCGGGAAGCCGGCTGGTGGTCACCGGCGGCAACGGTACCGGCCTGACCTCGCCCGACGGCGCGACCTGGACCGTTGGCACCGGAGCCCCCAACGGGAGGATCGCCTGGAACGGCGCCCTCTTCGTGGCAGTTTCCGGCCTCCCCGGGGGAAGCGATCTCTACCCGAACCCGGTCCACACCTCACCCGACGGGATCACCTGGAGCGATGGCGAAACTCCCTTCGGCTCCTCCTGGCACGCCTCGGACGTCGCCTGGTGCGGCGCGAGCTTTCTGGCCGCCGGCACCGACGGCAGGGTGGCGACCTCTAAAGACGGCAGCACCTGGAGCGCGTGGCAGGTTGGTACCGCCGATTACCTCGCCTCGGTGAGCTGCACGGGTGACCGCATCCTGCTAGCCGGCCGGGCGGGGACCATCCTCTCGCTTGCCCGCTCCGCACTCCCCCGTTCTCTCGCCACCCGCCCCCGGCGCTGATCCTCTCCTCTCCCTGCGCCCCCGCCAGATCGGAGGGGGCGCGGGGAGCTGGGGCCAGCCCCCTTCTGCGGGTAGCCAGTGCCGCACCCCTGCTTCCGCATCAGTGATTCTCTTACTGTCTATCAGTATCCGCCGCATACTGTCTGGTGAATAATCTCCCCTAAAAAACCTCAATATTTCTGACTCAAATACCGATCTATTTACTCTGCCAGTGACGGAAGTTTCCTCTGCCGTGTCTGTTTCTACAGACCAACCTCCTCTTTCAGGAAGTTTGAGAGTACGTGCTGGACTAACCGAAAAAGAAGGCGCCGGAGGTCGAGACATGCGGTACGTCAGATTGAGAGATTGGAGCATTTCGGCAAAGATCATGGGGATATCCATGGTCTCCGTACTGCTGATCACCCTGCTGAATTTCCTCTACCTGCTCCCCACCTTTGAGCAGAAGGTGGTGGCCGAGCGGGAGGCGACCCTGAAGTCGGTGATCGACATACCGGTGGCCTTGGTGGCCGATTATCAGGAGCGGGTCGCCAAGGGGGAGTTCCCCCTTGCCGAGGGGCAGAAGCGGGCGCTCGAGCGGATCAGGTCGCTACGCTATGCCGGCAACGAGTACTTCTGGATCAACGATTTCAACGCCCGCATCATCATGCATCCCATCAAGCCGGAGATGGAGAACAAGGACCAGAGCGGGCTCAAAGATCCTGACGGCAAGGCGATCTTCACCGAGTTCGCCGAGGTAGGCAGGACCAAGGGGGAGGGGATCGTCGAGTACCGTTGGCCCAAGCCCGGGCAGACCGCGGCGGTCAGGAAGCTTTCCTACGTGAAGACATACCGGCCGTGGGGATGGGTCATCGGGACCGGCCTCTACGTCGATACCCTGGACAAGGAAATCATGGCGGTCCGCATCAAGATCGCCGCGGCAACCCTCGTCATCGTGGCCGCCGTCTTGATCCTCGCCTACCTGGTTTCCTCCCGCCTCGGCCGCCGGGTCAGCAGGCTCATCACGGCTGCCGACGAGCTGGCCAAGGGGAGCGTCTCCTTCGAGATCGTGGTCGATTCCGGGGATGAGACCGGAAAGCTTGCCGGTGCCATGAAAAACATGGCCGCCAACATCGTCGAGGCGGCCGGCATGGCCGAGCGGATGGCGGCGGGCGACCTCGATATCGACGTCTCCGCCAACCGCGAAAACCTCCTGATGGCGAACCTCGGCAAGACCGCCGAGGCGGTCAAGGCGGTCACCACCGATATGGAGCTCCTGACCAAGGCGGCGGTGGAGGGACGACTCACCACGCGGGCCGATGCCTCCCGCCACGAAGGGCGATTCCGCGTGGCGGTGGAGGGAATCAACCGCCTGATGGACCGGCTGGTTGGGTTGGTGGACGGCATGCCGACCCCGGCCATGATCGTCGACCGCGACTACAACGTCCTGTACATGAACGAGCTGGGGGCGAAGGTCGGGGGGAAACAGCCGTCCCAAGTGGTGGGGACTAAATGCTACGACCACTTCAATACTGCCGACTGCCGTACCGAGAAGTGCGCCTGTGGCCGTGCCATGCTCAAGGGGGTCCCGTGCCACGGTGAGACGGATGCCCATCCCGCCGCTGGGGTGGATCTCGACATCGCCTACGCCGCGGTTCCTTTGCGCGCCGACGGCGGGGAGGTGATCGGTGCCTTCGAGGTGGTCTCCGACCAGACCGCCATCGTCAAGGCGGCCAGAACGGCGCGGAAGGTCGCCGAATACCAGGAGGCGGAGACCAGGAAGGTGGTGGACGGGCTTTCCAAGCTGGCCGCCGGAGAATTGGGATTCACCATCGCGACGGCACCCGCCGACGACGATACCAAAGGGGTGCGGGAGACCTTCGAGACCATCGCCTCCGCCCTCAACAGCTGCGTCGAGGTGGTATCGTCGCTGAGCGCGGACGCGACCATGCTGTCAGCGGCGGCCACCGAGGGGCGCCTCGGTGTGCGGGCCGACGCCGCGAGGCACCAGGGGGCCTACCGGGACATCGTCCAGGGGGTGAACGTCACCATCGACCGGCTGGTGAGCCTCTTGGACAAGATGCCCGCCCCCGCCATGATCGTCGACAAGGAGTTCAACGTCCTGTACATGAACGAGCTGGGAGCGCGGGTGGGAGGGAAGACCGCCGCGCAGGTGGCGGGTACCAAGTGCTACGACCACTTCAAGACCGGCGACTGCAAGACCCCCAACTGCGCCTGCTACCGCGCGATGAATACCTCGCAGGATGCCACCAGCGAGACGGCGGCCCACCCCTCGGCGGGCCTCGACCTCGACATCGCCTATACCGGCGTCCCCATCCGCGACAGCCAAGGGACGGTGCTCGGTGCCTTCGAGGTGGTGACCGACCTGACCGCGGTGAAGCAGGCCGCCCGCAAGGCGCAGAAGGTGGCCGACTACCAGAACCACGAGACCGGCAAGCTGGTGGAAGGGCTCGAGAGGCTCGCCAGGGGGGATCTCGCCGTTGAGCTCGCCACCGAGGCGGCCGATGCCGACACCGCGGAGGTCAAGGGGACCTTCGACACGCTGGCCGCGGCAGTCAAGAGTTCGGTGGATGCCAACCGCAGGATCACCCATGCCGCCCAGCAGATTGCCCAGGGAGACCTGACCGTGCAGATCACGGAGCGCTCCCCCGAGGACGAGCTGATGCAGGCCCTGGCCGCCATGGTGGAGAAGCTGAGCAGCGTGGTGAGCGAGGTGAAATCGGCCGCCGACAACGTGGCCGCCGGGAGCCAGGAGCTTTCGGGGAGCTCGGAGACCATGTCGCAGGGGGCGAGCGAGCAGGCGGCGTCCGCCGAGGAGGCTTCCTCCTCCATGGAGGAGATGTCCTCCAACATCAGGCAAAACGCCGACAACGCGATGCAGACCGAGAAGATCGCCGCCAAGTCCTCCCAAGACGCCCAGGAGGGCGGGCGGGCGGTCCAGCAGACGGTGACCGCCATGAAGGA
Source organism: Geomonas sp. Red276 (assembly GCF_054784495.1). NCBI lineage: Bacteria > Pseudomonadati > Thermodesulfobacteriota > Desulfuromonadia > Geobacterales > Geobacteraceae > Geomonas > Geomonas sp. Red276. The sequence continues at coordinate 19,326 of NZ_BLXW01000015.1, read as the reverse complement.
GATCGCCGGCAAGATCTCCATCATCGAGGAGATCTCCCGCCAGACCAACCTCCTGGCCCTCAACGCGGCGATCGAGGCGGCCCGGGCCGGGGAGCACGGCAAGGGGTTCGCGGTGGTGGCCTCCGAGGTGAGAAAGCTCGCCGAAAGGAGCCAGCGGGCGGCCGCCGAGATCTCGGAGCTCTCCGCCACCAGCGTGGACGTGGCGGAGAGGGCCGGGGAGATGCTCTCCACCATGGTCCCCAACATCCAGAAGACCGCCGAGCTGGTCCAGGAGATCAGCGCCGCCTGCCGGGAACAGGACACCGGCGCCGAGCAGATCAACAAGGCGATCCAGCAGCTCGACCAGGTGATCCAGCAGAATGCCTCGGCCGCCGAGGAGATATCCTCCACCGCGGAGGAGCTCTCGAGCCAGGCGGCCCAGCTCCAGGACACCGTGGGGTTCTTCAAGCTCGCGGAAGGGGCACAGCCGGTCCGCAAGGCCCCCGTCAGGCCCCCGGCGCCTGCCGTCAAGAAGGGGCCCAAGCGTGCGAAGACCTTCGCCGCCGCCAAGGGAGCCGGCCACAGCATCGACCTAAGCGACGAGCCCTATGTCGACGAAGCCTACGAGCGCTACTGATGCTCCGCTGCTGATCCCCTCTCACCCCAACTTTCCCTCCCCTTCAAGGGGAGGGAAAGGGTGAGGATGGGGGAAACGACAAAGGCCCCGCCTCTCGATAAGGCGGGGCCTTTTTGGGTGCGGTCCCCAACCGTTACCGGGAGGGGCCTTTTTTTGCGTTGGGGGGAAAGATCGCGCTGACGGAGAGCCCCATCCTGCAGAGCCTGAATTCGACGGCCGTCTTGAGCACGCCCAGGCCGTAGATCACGCTGCGGCGGAAGTTGATGGAGGAGGCTTCCTCGAAGTACTTGGTCGGGCAGGAGACCTCGCCGATCCGGTAGCCTCCCCACACCATCTGGGCGATCATCTGGTTGTCGAAGACGAAGTCCTCGGAGTTGCGGTCCAGCGGGAGGTTTTCCAGCAGCTCGCGGGAGAAGGCGCGATAGCCGGTGTGGTACTCGGAGAGCTTTTGCCCGAGCAGCAGGTTTTCCACCAGGGTGAGGAAGCGGTTGGCGACGTACTTGTAGAGCGGCATCCCTCCCTTGAGCGCCCCGACGCCGAGGATGCGGGAGGCGAGCACGGCGTCGAATTCGCCGTAGGCGATCATGGCGCACATGGCGACGATCAGTTTGGGCGTGTACTGGTAGTCGGGGTGCAGCATGACCACGATGTCGGCGCCGAGCCCCAGGGCGGTCTCATAACAGGTCTTCTGGTTTCCGCCGTAGCCGCGGTTTTGGGGATGGATGACGGTGTGAATGGCGAGTTTTTGGGCGAGCTCCGCGGTGTTGTCGCGGCTGGCGTCATCGACGAGGACCACGTCATCGACGAACTCGAAGGGGATTTCCCGGTAGGTCATCTCCAGGGTCTTCTCCGCGTTATAGGCGGGAAGAACGACCACAACTTTCTTGCCGTTGATCATAACATTCCACTTTCATTGCAGTTTGAAGGGAGGGTTCCCAGGGGGAGTCCTTCCTTGCCGCGGCCATGGCACCCGCTTCTTGGCAAAGCCGGGTAAGCCGTCGCAGCTGCCCAATCTAGATTAATTCTCCTCCAGTGGCAAGGCCATTTCGCGCCAGGCCGCAACGACGTGGGCGGTGAGGAACTCCGCCCAGGGGAACGGCGGTGGTAGCCGGAGTCGAGGGCGGCGGAAGGTTTCTGGAGAACGAACATACGAAAGGCCCTTGGAAGCGCCAAGGGCCTTTCTTGTTCTCAGAGGTGGAAGCGGGGAGTCGGTCAGCGCTTGTGATGCCCGTGCTCACCGTGCTCGCCGCGCTCGTCGCGGTCCCGGTCGTGGTCGCGGTGCCCGTAGGCGTGGCCGTGCTTCTTCTTGTGGTGGCGCTCCTTGTACCGCTCATCCCTCTCCAGGTAGACGACCCTGCCGTGCTCCCGGTAGTAGGGACGGCCGTCCTGCACCAGGACGGTCACGCCGGGAGGGGCGGGGAGGTAGCCGTTGAGGTTGATGTTGACCGAGGCGGAGGCCAGGGCGTTGGAAGCGGCAAGCGTGAGCGCCAGCACGGTCAGGCCGATCGAGATGGTGGTTTTCTTCATGAACATCCTCGTGATGGGTTAGTTGAAGAAGTAGCGGAGGCCGAAGGTGCCGGAGAAGCTCGACGGATCGAAGTTGCCGACGTGGGTTCCGAAGCGGTCGTTGATGTCCGTGTCGGGAGCCAGCACACCCTTGAGCTCGGCGGTGAAAGCCAGCTGCCTCTGGATGAAGTAATCGAGGCCGCCGGAGAGGTGAACGCCGACCGTGGTGTCGACGTCACGGGTCCCGCCTCCGTAGGGGTAGTAATCGCTTAAAAGGATGTCGAGCCCGGCCCCGAGGTAGGGGACGAACCTGCGGTCGAGGTTGGCGAAGCGGTACTGCCCGCCGAACGAGACGTCGGTGACCCCGAAGTCCCCGGTCTCGGAACCGAAGCCGCTGCGGGTGACTTCCGCTTCCACGGCGAAACGGCTGTCGATGCCGTAGATGATGCCGCCTCCGCCGACGATACCGGTGTCAGTGCTGTTGTGGAAAAAATCGGACTCGTTGTCGGCCGGAACCTGGAACCCGACGCGGCCGGTGAGGCCAACCCTGCCGCTGATGCTTTCCGCTCCTGCCGTGGCTGCCGTCAAGGATAGGGTGGCCGCGAGGCATGCGATGATCAGCTTCTTCATGTCTTCCTCCTTCTGATAGTAGGGCTCAGTGGTGATGGCTGTATGGCCGCCTCCACTGGCAGTCGCGGGACTTCAGGTAAGTCCCTGGACGCAAAAAAGCCGGGGCTTCAATATCCAAATTGATATTTCGGCGACCCGGCTGTCTCGGTGAGACCCTGTAGGCTTTCCGTCCCATCCTCGCGGATGGTTTAGTATTGTCGTCTATCGATGCTGCTTCAGTTATAGGGGGCTTAATAGCTCACGGGCGATGACATGTCAAGATGAAAAACCCTGTGCAGCTGTCTCAGGGGGCATCTCCACCGCGGGGAGCTACCCCAGCTTGGCTCCGTCGGGCACCGCCTGCTCCGGCACGGCCAGCACGACCGCACCGTCCTCCCGGTAGAAGCCGCAGACGAGAAACTCCGACTTCATCGGCCCGATCTGCTTGGCGGGGAAGTTCACCACCCCGATGATCTGGCGGCCGATGAGCTCCTCCTTTCCGTAGAGATCGGTCACCTGGGCGCTGGACCGCCTGGTGCCGATCTCGGGGCCGAAGTCGGCGGTAATCTTGTAGGCCGGCTTGCGCGCCTGCGGGAAATCTTCCACCTCGATGATGGTGCCTGCCCGTAACTCCACCTGTTCGAAATCGTTCCACGTGATGGTTTTCATAGTTTCTCCTCGATGATGGCTGGGGTGGCCCGCCGGGCGCGGAGCATGTCTCCCGATGCCAGCACGGATCCCCCGACGATAAGCACGCACGCCCCGCCGAGCGCCCAGGTCGGCTCGGCCTTCCCCAAGACGAGAAGGAGCAGCGTGGATAGCAGTGGGGCGGCGTAGGAGAGCGCCCCCAGGACCCTGATGTTGCCGGTTTTGATCCCGACGTCCCAGGTATAGAAAGCCCCTCCCACCGGGCCGAGCCCCAGGCCGAAAACGGCGGCCCAACCAAAACCCTCGGGCATCACACTCGGCTCGAAAAGGAGGTGGCAGCCAAGGGCCAACAGGGCGGTCACCGCACAAAACCCCGAGAGGCAATGGCTGGGGACCGCCTTGAAGAGACGGGAGAGCACCGAATAGGCCGACCAGGTGAAGGCACAGAGGATGGCGAATCCGTAGCCGGGGAGATGCTCGGGACTCAGCGTGACCGACCTTCCGCCGGTGGCGATCAGACCGGCACCGAGAAGCCCGGCAAGGGTGCCGCCCACGTGGTACCAGCGGAGCCTCTCCCCGGGGAGCAGCGCGGAGAAGAGCACGATGAGAAGCGGCCACAGGTACGAGATGAGGCTCGCCTGGACGACCGGTGCCTCCCTTAGAGCCATGAAGTAGAAGAAGTGGAAGCCGAAAAGGCCGAAAACTCCCAAGGCCCAGGCGGCAGCGGGAAGGCGGAACAGCTCTCCCATGCGGTGCCCCTGCCGTCTCATCCAGACGAGCCCGATCCCGGTGGCCACGGTGAACGCCATGGCGGTCAATTGGAAGGGGGGGATCTCCTTGCAAAACGAGGTCAGTGTCGCCAAGGCTCCCCACATGAGGATGGCGGTGGACCCGGTCAGGGTGCCCCGCACCTCGTTTTGCCGCGTCGCGGTGTAGCCGGTATCGTGCATGAAAGCGTCCTCCATGGGGGGAGGATAGCGCCGGGACCGTGGGGGCGTCTTGAACGAAATTGACCTTAGGAGAGGCCGAGCATCTGCTGCCGGAAACCTCCCGGCGTGATGCCGTAGTTGGTCTTGAAGTGGCGGGTCAGGTGACTTTGGTCGGCGAAGCCTGCCTGCAGCGCTACCTCGACGAGGGGGAGTCCCTGGCGGATCAGTTCGCGCGCCTTCTCGAGGCGCAGGCGCAAAAGGTAGGCATGCGGAGAGAGCCCGCACTCCTTCTTGAAGGAGCGGATCAGGTGGTAGGGGGTGCAGCAGAGCCCTTGGGCGATCTCGCCGAGGGTGATGCTCTCCCCCAGGCGGTCCCTAAAGAGGCGGACCGTCTCGCGGATCCGCCTGCTGTCGCCGGCCCGGTAGGAGGCGTGGGGGCGGACCAGGCCGTGGCGCCCTGCCAGCAGGGCGAATACCTCCAGAAAGGCGCTCTCTTTTTCGATCACCGAGGGGGAGGTGGAAAGGACGCTGAAGAGCCTGGCCAAGAGGCCGAAGCATTCGGGGTCGTGATAGAAGCCGCTGTTAAAGAGGGTTTCGGATTTTCCACCCGTCTCGCTCAGCAGCGGCCGGATCTGCGCTTCCTGGACGTAGAAGGTGAGCAAGCGGCGGCCGGAGTCGCTGATGGCTCGATTGGCGTGGACGTCCCCCGGTGCCACGATGCCGAAGCTCCCCGGATTAAGGATGTCGGTGGTTCCTCGTTGCGAGTAAAGCTCCGCCCCGTCGGTGTTGAGCCATATGCAGTACGCCTCGTGGAAATGGGGGGCGAAGTTGAAGCCGGAGTCGGGGCAGAAAAGAAGCTCCACTCCCTCCAAACCCGCCGGCGAAAGGTACTGAATGGTCGATTGCCGCATCTGCCGACTCCATCTGCCGTTAAGCCACCAGCGGGACGCCCATGCGTTCATGCGTTTCCCTGTGCTTCCATGCTCCGCCCGGCAATCTACCACGTGTCGCGTCGAGGTTTCCAGAGAAATGGGCGCTTGGCCGGGAGTCCGCCTCGGTATCGGGCGAGGGCCACTAGGGGACGCCCATGCGGTTCATGCGTTTCCCTGGGCCACTAGCGGGACGCCCATGCGATTCATGCGTTTCCCTGTGCTCCCATGCTCCGCCCGGCAATCTACCACGTGTCGCGCCGAGGTTTCCAGAGAAATGGGCAGTTGGCCGGGAGTCCGCCTCGCTATCGGGCGAGGACCGGGAGCCCCCGTCTGCCCCTTCGTTTTGGGAGCAAATGGTCTGCAGCAATAGGGGCAGTTTACCTTTGACGCTGGCGCGGCGGATGGGGTACCATTCGGTAACTTCGACAAGGGGGTGCCATGTTCGTCCTCGATCACGCCGGTCCGGTCCCGCTGTACACCCAACTCTATAACGCCATCAAAGACGACATTCTCTCCGGGAAGCTCCCTTCCGATACGAAATTGCCCTCGGTCAGGGACCTCGCTTCCGAACTCTCCATCAGCCGCAACACGGTCGACACCGCCTACCAGGAGCTCTTCTCGGAAGGGTACATCTACAGCCGGCCGCGCAGCGGGTATTTCGCGTCGGCGCTCGCCCCGGATGGTGTCCTCTCCCCCATACCTCCCAAGGAGCGGGTGGCCGGCCCTCTCCCGGCGGTGGCGCCCCCCTGCGAAATCGACTTCCACCCCGCACGGCTTGACCGCAACGCCTTTCCGGTGCCGCTATGGCGCAAGTGCCTCTTGGAGTGCCTGCGGAGAAACGCCGGCGAACTCCTCGACTATCGAGACCCCCAGGGCGAATGGGGATTGCGTTGCCACATCCAGCAGTACCTCGAACGCTCGCGCGGGGTGATCTGCCAGCCGGAACAGGTCGTCATCTGCTCCGGCCTCCAAAACGGCCTCGACATCGTCGCCCAGCTTATGAGGGAGCGCCGGCCGGTGGTCGCGGTCGAGAGCCCCGGCTACCACCTGCCGAGGTCCGTTTTCCGGAACCACTCCTTCGAGCTCTCCCCTATCCCGGTCAATGCCACCGGGATGGACCTGGACCTCCTGGCCGCCAGCCGCTCTACCATCGCCTACGTCACGCCGTCGCACCAGTTTCCCCTGGGATGCGTGATGCCAATCGCCAACCGGCTAAAGTTGATCGAGTGGGCGAAGTCGGAAGGGAGGCTGATCGTCGAGGATGACTACGACAGCGAGCTCCGCTACCACGGCAAACCGATCCCTTCCCTGCAGGGGCTTCATCCCGACGGCAACATCGTCTACTCGGGCACCTTTTCCAAGGTGTTGTCGCCGGCTCTGCGCGTGAGCTACCTGATTCTGCCGCACTCGCTGCTGGACGCTTATCGGAGGGTGTTCCGGGATTACTTTTCCTCGGTATCCCTGCTGGAGCAGAGGACCCTGGCGGAGTTCATGGAACAGGGGCATTGGGACCGCCACATCCGGAGGATGCGGGCCCTCTACAAGAAGAAACATGACGCCGTGCTGCAGTCGGTGGAGCGCCATTTCGGCGCCCGCGCCGCCGTACTCGGGCAGGGGGCGGGATTGCATGTCGTGTTGCAGCTCAAGGATCATTCCCTGAACGAAGGTGAGCTGATCGATCGGGCACTGGGGGCGGGAGTCAGGCTCCTTCCATTCTCGGCGACCCACGCCGGCGGCGAAGCTGATTCGTTGAAATTCCTGCTCGGCTTTGGCGGGGTGGGGATCGGCGACATCGAGAAGGGAATCGAGCTTCTCTGCAAGGCCTGGTACTGCGGATAGGGCAGTACCAGGCCTTTTCGGGCTTACTTGGTCGTGATGGCGAGGGTAGCGCTGGTTATCTCCGACTCACCCTCTTTGAGCGGCTTCTCCTGGAAGCGGTCGATGGTGTAGAGTAACTCCGCCTTCACCGTGTAGTCACCCGGCGGCAGGGCCGGTTCCCAGGAAAGCACCCGCTCCTCACCTGCGCGCAGCGACGATTCGTGCGGCCCCTGGGCGTCCGCGCGGGCAGCTGCGTCGTTGGAATGTTTCTTGTCCTCCTCCACGAACGCCTTGTCGTCCGGGCGGTCGCCGTAACTCGGTGCAAACATCCACTCCTTCCGGGCCTTGCCGGCCCCCTTCTTATCCAGCACCTCAACCCGCAAAAACACGGCCCGGGAAGGCTCGCCGGTCGGTATCGAGTGCGCTGCTCCGACGTTGGCAACCTCGAAATTGAGCAGGCGCTTCGCTGCGTCCGGCTGGATGACGGTGAGGCTCAGGGAGCCTAAGTGACGCTGCCTGGAGTGCGCACCGGTCCAGAGATGGCGCGCCACCGCGCGGGGCGGGACATCGAAATCCTCCGCGGTCTTGCGCAGGGTCCGCGGCATGTGGCAGTCCTGGCATTGCTGCTTGCCGAGGCCGGTCTTGTAGTAATCCTCCTGCCACTCCAGGAAGGTCTGGAACATCTTGCCGACCACCCGCTTTTCAGGTGCCGCGTACCCGTGGCAGTGCCCGCACATGGTCGAACTCTGGAGGGCGGATTCCACCACGGTCCGGTGCGGGGCTTTGACGGCGTGGGATGCGCGGATCGAGCCCTCCGGCGTCAGGTGGCAACTGGCGCAGGTCAGTCCGCCGTTGGCGCCCGCCGCCGTCTTGGGCTCGACCTTCGGGTTGGCTCCGCCGTTCTTGAGGTCGAAGGGATCGGGGAAATGGCAGCTGCTGCAGTGGAAGTCCTTGACGTTGACGCCGCGGCTTTCGGTTAGCGCGGTGGCGTGGGCGGTCGGCGAGGAACTGACCTTGGCGGGGAGCGCAATGGCGGAGCCGTCCTTGCCACGGGCGTGCGCACTATGGGTGTCGCTCCCCACCCCCAGCAGGTACTCCCGGTAGATGGCTCCGTGACACTCTCCGCAGGTCTCGGACGGCGTTGCCGATCCTTGCGGGAAGGTAAGATCTTCGGCAAAGGCGAGGGGGCTCATGGAAACGAGCACCATAAACGAGGAAAAGCACGCCACCCTTAATTTCAATTGTTCAAGCACTTGATTCTCCTTTTCTTTGAGAACAACCACCCTGCGTATACCGCAGCACCCCTTCTTTTACCATCTCTACTCTCCGCCGGTCGGATGATCCGAAGCATAGGCGCCGACTGCCTCCCTGTACAGGTGCAGTTTTCATTATCTTCGGGGGGGCAGATTGGTTGCCGCCATCTTCCCGTCAATCCTCTCTTGCCTTGACCTTGTTTGGTGTTAGGCTTTTCTAATTTGATCGCCAGGCCACCCCCTGCCGGTTCACCCTTCGGGACACCACCTCCCGAAAGAGGCGCTGCGGGGGGGATTCGCGTCCGCAATCCCTGGCCGGGGAGGGGGCGCAACGTCAGCAGCTCTACCACCAAAAGGAGGTGATCAGGAGAGCCGTAACAACTGCAGATCAATACCAATTATCAAAGGAGACGCTATGAGCATTCCATTCGCGAACAGGGCTTTCACCCTCAGTAATCCCGACGGGACCAGCATCGATGTCCAGGGCTGGGGGGACCAGAACTTCGCCATCTTCGAATACGACGGCTATTCCGTCGTCCGCAATCCGGAAACCGGCTATTACGACTACGCGATCTTGGCCCAGGACCAGGCTTCCCTGGTCCCGTCGGGTATCCGGGCCGGGAGTGCGGATCCCCAAAGCCTGGGGCTCCACCCGGGGCTGCGGCCGACTCCGCACGCCATCCGGGGTCTGGCGCTGGCTGCACAGCAGTCCCTGGGTACCAAAAGGCGCTGGGAGATCCGCCGGGAAAAGAGGCGGGCCGGGCTGCAGCAGGCGCTGAAGCTCGCCGGTCCCTTGACCGCTCCTCCCTCCGAGACCCGTACTGGCACCTACGTAGGCCTCTGTCTGCTGGTCAGGTTCCCCGACGTCCCGGATACCATTCCGCAGCAGGAGGTCACCGACTTCTGCAACAAGCGGGGCTACAGCAACTATGGCAATCAAGGCTCCGTCTATGACTACTACTTCGACAACTCCGCCGGCCGCCTCCAATACACCAACATCGTCACCTCCTACTACACCACCAAGCACCCGCGCGCCTACTACACCGATCCGGCGGTTTCCTGCGGGGTGCGGGCACAGGAGCTGATCCGGGAGGCGCTCGACGACCTGAAGGCGAAGCAGTTCGATTTCAGCCGGTTAAGCAGCGACGAGGACGGGTACGTCTACGCCCTCAACGTCTTCTACGCCGGTAACGTGGTCAACAACTGGGCGGAAGGGTTGTGGCCGCATTCCTCGGCCATGGGCGCTTACTCGGCGGGAAGCGGCAAGATCTTCTCGGACTACCAGATCACCGACATGGGAAGCGAGCTTTCGATCGGGACCTTCTGCCACGAAAACGGCCACATGCTCTGCGATTTCCCCGATCTCTACGACTATGGCTACGAGTCGTGCGGCAACGGCCGGTACTGCCTGATGGCCTACGGAGGCACGCCGAAGAACCCGACGAGCGTCTGCGCTTACCTCAAGTACAAGGCGGGGTGGGCGACCGAGGTGACCAGGATCACCGAGGGGATGACCGCCTCGGCGCCGGCGGGACAGAACCGGTTCTTCCTCTACGCGGTCCCCAACCGGCCGACCGAATACTTCATCCTGGAAAACCTGCAGCAGAGCGGGCGAAATGAGGGGCTCCCCGATGCGGGGCTGGCGATCTGGCACGTGGACGAGCTGGGAAGCAACAACTGGGAGCAGATGAGCCCCTCGCAGCATTACGAATGCTCCCTCGAGCAGGCGGACAACCAGTACCACCTGGAGCACCTCACCAACTACGGAGACGGCAACGATCTCTTTGCGGCGCCGGCGGCGACCCAGTTCACCTGTGCGACCGCGCCGAGCTCGACTTGGTGGGACGGTTCCCCCTCCGGCCTCAATATCGTGCAGATCTCCCCTCCGGCGCCGGTGATGACCTTCAAGCAGGCGGATCCCGCAGCGGTGTTCGCCACCCAGCTCTGCCAGGTCAACAACGCCGACGGCCGCCTCGAGGTCTTCTCGGTCGGCACCAACACCGTCCTCTACCACAACTGGCAGGTGGTCCCCAACGGCGGCTGGCACGGCGCGGTCGCCATCGGGGGGATGGCCCGGCAGGTGGTCGCCGGACGCAACCAGGACGGCAGGTGCGAGATATTCTACGTCGGCACCGACAACCACATCTATCACAGCTGGCAGGTGGCCCCCAACGGCGGCTGGGTGGTCGACCAGCCGATGGGAGGGGCGGCCAAGCAGATCGCGGTCGCCAGCAACGCCGACGGGCGCCTGGAGATCTTCTACATCGGAACCAACAACCAGCTCTACCATAACTGGCAGACCAGACCGAACAACGGCTGGAGCGGCGAATCCCCGATGAGGGGTGCCGCCAAGCAGCTCACGGTCGGCCGCAACGCCGACGGCCGCCTGGAGATCTTCTACGTCGGCACCAACGACCGCATCTACCACAACTGGCAGACGGCCCCCAACGGCGGGTGGAGCGGTGAGGGGGCGCTCGGGGGGCTGGCGAAGCAGATCGTGGGCGGCCGCAACGCGGACGGTCGCCTGGAAATCTTCTACGTCGGCACCAACGACCGGATCTACCACAAGTGGCAGACCGCACCGAATAACGGCTGGAGCGGCGAGGCGGCCTTGGGCGGCCTGGCGAAGAACCTCACCGTGGGAAGCAATGCCGACGGGCGCCTGGAGCTCTTCTACGTGGGGACCAACAACCGGATCTACCACAACTGGCAGACCAGGCCGAACGACGGCTGGAGCGGCGAGAACCCGATGCTGGGGCTGGCGAAGCAGATCACCGTCGGCCGCAACGCCGACGGGAGGCTGGAGATCTTCTACGTCGGGACCAACGACCGTATCTATCACAACTGGCAGACGGCACCGAATAACGGCTGGAGCGGTGAGCAGCCGCTGTAAACAGAGGGCCTGCCCGGCCGCAGGCAGGCGGCCGGCGCAGGCGTCAACGGAGGAGACATGGCATTGACTACTGAAGGACAAGGGCTTTACGCGTCGGAGTACCGGATGCAGGATCTCGGCGCCGTCCGTGTCGAGGAGGGCGTGCGGTTCCGGGCGTGGCTTCCTTTTGCGGGGGACGTGAGGCTCGTCGTTTACGACGACAACCGAAACGAGCGGAGCTACCCGATGCTCAACGAGTGGAACGACTGCTGGTCGGTGACGGTCGCCGACGTGAAGGAGGGGGAACAGTACCTCTACCGCGTGGACGGCAAGGACAAGAGCGATCCGCGGGCGCAGCTGATGGTCGGTGCGGCGGACAACTCCATCGTCTACCTTGGGGGGTACGACTGGAAGGTCAACGACTTCCGGATGGCCCCCTGGAACGAGCTGGTGATCTACCAGATGCACACCGGGACCTACCCCGACAAGAGCGTGGAGGGCTCCGAGCTTTTGAAGGGGGTCCTGGACGATCTCTGGTACCTGCAAAAGCTCGGGGTGAACGCGATCCAGCTCCTCCCCACCTCGGAGTTCCCCACCGAAAGATCCTGGGGCTACAACCCGGCGGGGCTTTTCGCCGTCGAGGCGGATTACGGCGGGCCGGCCGCGCTCAAGCAGTTCGTTGATGCCGCCCACGCCCGGGGGATCGCGGTGCTCCTCGACGTGGTGTACAACCACCTAAATCCCGAAGGTCCCAAGTCGCTCTGGCAGATCACCCCGTGGCAGCAGCCGTTTTCCGTCGATGGCGGTCCCCTCCAGGATGGGGGCGGCGTCTACTTCTATAATGACCCGCGTGCCGCCACCCCCTGGGGCTCCCGTCCCGATTACGGCAGGCCCCAGGTCCGCGACTACCTGCGCGACAACCTGATGATGTGGCTTTTGGAGTACCGGATCGACGGGGTGCGCTTCGATTCGGTGGTGAACATACGCAACGCCAAGGGGAACAACAACGATCCCGCCCACGACCTCCCCGACGGCTGGCGCCTGCTGCAGGAGATGAACAACTGCGTCCGGGCCGAGCACGGCAAACGCAACCTCCTCACCATCGCCGAGGACCTCCAGGGGAACGAATGGATCACCAAGGATACCGGAGCCGGAGGGGCCGGTTTCGGCGCGCAGTGGGACGCGGCCTTCATCGGCGTGAGCCGCGACCAGCTGGCGAAGAGCTGGGACGGCGACCGGAACATGGATGAGATCCGCAGGATAGTCGAGGGGAGCTACGGCCCCGACCGCTACCAGCGGGTGGTCGCCATCGAGACCCACGACCAGGCCGCGCACTCGCGGCTCACCGACTGCATCGACTTCGCCCGGGTCGACGAAAGCTGGCTGGTCCGCAAGCGGATCGGTCTGGGAACCGCCCTGATGATGGCCTCGCCGGGGATGCCGATGTTCCTCCAGGGGCAGGAGCTTTTGGAGTGGCGGAAGTTCGGGGACAACCGCGCGGTGAACGGCGTGGATTGGAGCCGCTTCTGCGATGTCGATACCGATTGCCGGAGCTGCCTCACCAGCCGGCTCAAATGCCTCTCCGCGGCCGGAGGGCCGTGCGAGAAGTCGATCTCCTGCAGCGACTGCCCCGAGCTGCCGGAGCGCTGCGCTCCGCAAGGGAAATTCAGCGGGATCTACCAGCTCTACCAGGACCTGATCCGGCTGCGGAGGAACTGGTACAACAACACCCGGGGACTGCGGGGGCAAAACGTCAACGTCTTCCACGTCAACAACAGCGACAAGCTCGTTGCCTTCCACCGCTGGGAGGCGGGTGGCGGAGGCGACGACGTGGTGGTGATCCTCAACTTCGCCAACCGTTCCTACGACAGCTATCTCCTCGGGCTCCCGAGGGGAGGGAAGTGGGAGGTCCGCTTCAACAGCGACTCCCGGGCTTACGACCCGGGCTTCGGCAACTTCGGAAGCTTCGCCACCGAGGCGCGGCCGGCCAGCCGGGACGGGCTCTCCTTCGAGGCGAACATCTCGATCGCCCCCTACAGCGCACTGATCCTCTCCCAGTAATTCCTTCCCGTAGCTGGCAGAAAAAAGGCCCTTGGCGCTTGCCAAGGGCCTAGCCGTGCGGCTGGCACGTGAGTGACAGGATGACCCGCGCCGCAGGCGAGGCCGGCTGCTCCATGACGACGGCCAGCGAGACCTCCTCCAGCGCCTCGATCACCAGGTGTCCCGCCTGCGGAGAGGGGAGGCACATCCCCGCTTCCAGGCAGTAATCCGCCGGGTCGCCGTCCCGGGTAATCCAGACCCGCCCTGACAGCACCCGGACCGCCACCGCCTGGCTCGCCAGCACCGTCACCACTTCCCCTTTCCTGAACTGATAATTCATGGCCGCTCCCCGCGGGAAAACCGCTTGCGATAGCCGACCGGGCTGATCCCGGCCTGCCGGATAAAGGCGCGCCTGAGCTGCTCCGGGCAGGTGAAGCCGCAATCCTTGGCCACCTGGGCGACCGGGAGGGTGCTCTCCTCCAGCATGCCGACCGCCTTCTCGAGACGCAGCTGATCGAGGTACCTGGCGGGCGTGGTGCCGGTTTCCTTGCGGAAGACCCGGGCGAAGTTGCGCGGGCTCATGGCGCAGAGATCGGCCAGACCCTCGACGGTGTACCTCTCCGTCGGGTTCTCCTTCAGCCTTGAAAGGAGCGGCGCCAGGGGGCCGCCGTCCACCATCTGGGCCCGCAATTGTGTGCTGAATTGGGCCTGCCCTCCGGGGCGCTTGAGATAGACGACCAGGCGGCGTGCCACGGCCAAGGCGGTTTGGCGGCCGAAATCCTCCTCGACCAGAGCCAGGGCAAGATCGAGCCCGGCGGTCACGCCCGCCGAGGTGGCAATGTTCCCCTGCCGCACGTAGATGGCGTCCCTCTCGACGGTCAGCTGCGGATAGCAGGCCGCCAGCCGGTCCAGGTCCATCCAGTGGGTGGTCACCTGCCTGCCGTCCAGGAGCCCCGCTTCCGCCAGCAGGAAGGCACCGGTGCAGACCGAGACCACCCGGCGGGCCTTCCGGTCGGCCCCCTTCAGCCAACCGATCAGCCGGTCGTTTTTCAGCGCCCGATCCAAGGCATCGTCGGGGCTCCCCGGCACGACGATGGTATCGATGCCGTCCGGGTGGTCCTCCCACGCGGCGTCCGCCACCAGGCGAACCCCAGGGGATGAGGAAAAGGGGCCCGGAGCCTCGGCGAGCAGCACGATCCGGTAACCCGCCTGGTCGTCCAGGCAGCGGTTGAGCATGGAGAAGACTTCGATCGGCCCGGTGATGTCGAGCAGTTCGGCCCCTTGGTAGGCCGCGACGGCAACCGTGCGCCAAATCGCCCTCTTTTTCGAACTCTCGTCAGCGGTAGTTTTCATGGCGGCATCATTGCACACGGTCGCTGCGAGTTCAATGACAACAAACAAGCAGATCCTGCCATCGGACCAGGAGGCGGCTGAGGTGAGGTTCCTACAGTTTCGCCGCCAGGCAATAGAAGAAATCCTTCCCGTCGGCCCCCACGAGGGCGCAACTTGAGGTCTTTTGGAGGGTAGTGCTTAAGTTTTTTGGAAAAGGACGTACCGTGCGGCAATCAGCGCAGATATTTGTGAGGAAGAATATGGCGGAGACGAGGACTGGATTTTAGAGGCAAACAGACGGTTTTTTAGTGACTTGGGGATGATCCGACAGTGCAGGAATAATTGCTGCTGCACCTTTCCAAGCGGAGCCGAGTTCTTGGGCTCCATGCAGGGGTCGAACTGAGGGGTAATTGCCGTGAAGGCAGGTCAGGCCGTTTTCGCCGAGAGGGTGAAGTAGAAGGTCGCTCCCTTGCCCGGGGCCCCCTCGGCCCATATCTTGCCGCCATGACGCCGGATGATCCTTTCCGCAGTGGCCAGACCGATGCCGAAACCCCGGTATCCCTCTGCGCCGGGGAGGCGCCGGAAGGGGATGAAGAGTTGGGCGGCACCTTCCTGATCGAATCCGGTGCCGTTGTCCCTCACGTAGTAAGTGGATACCCCTTCGGTTTCGGTAACGCCGAACTCGACGACCGCCCCCTCCTTAATGCCGCTGTGTTTCCAGGCGTTATTGAAGAGGTTTTCCAGGACGATCCGCAGCATGTCCGCATCCGCCTCGGCGTGAACTCCGTCGGCGATCCGGAGAGCCACCCGCCTCTCGGGCTCGGCACCTTTCAAACGGTCGGTAACCTCACGCGCCATTGCCGACAGATCGATCATTTCTCTGCGCGGTTCAGTGAGGGCGATCCGCGAGAAGTTAAGCAGGGCCTCGATGGTGTCGTGCATGCGTACGGCGCTTTGGCAGGCCTCCTGGAGATAACCGGCGCACTCCCCGTTTATCTGGTCGCCGCACTTCATCTGAACCGCCTGGCAGTGAGTGCTGATAAGGTGCAACGGCTGGCACAGGTCATGGGCGAGCATAAAATTAAAAGCCTCCAGCTCCCGGTTGGCAGCCTCCAGTTCGGCAGCCCGCGACGTCAGGTCGCCGTTGAGTCTGGCGATCTCCTCTTCGGCCCGCCTGCGGTCGGTGATGTCCCGGATATTGCACTGGATCATTCTTGTGCCATTAATCGAATAGACGTTGCTGATGAACTCGGCATCGACCTGCCGGCCGTCCTTGGTTATCAAAGGGAGATTCTCATAGCGGATAACCTCATTCTGTTGCAAAGCCGAGAAGTTGTCTTTGCTTGCCGCAAAGTCCGCCAACAGCCCGATCTCCCACAGCTTCTTCGCCAACAACTCTTCGCGGCTGTAGCCGAGTAGCTCCATCAGGAAAGGGTTCACCTCGATGATCTGCCCCGTGTCCGCGTCGAGGATCAAAATCCCTTCCTTGGCCGTTTCGAAGAGACGGCGAAAGCGGGTCTCGGAATTTTTCATCGCCTCCTCCGCCCGCTGCAGATCGGTCAGGTCCTGACAGAGGAGCAACACGTTGAGCGTGCCGTCCAGGTCATAAACCGCCCGTGCTATTTCATCCACCCACAGAAGTTCACCGTCTTTGCGAATGGTGCGGAACTGCCAGTGATGCACCTGGCCGGGTTTATTCAGGCACCACTTCAACTGTTCCGTCAGCGCAGCCCGATCCCCTTCGTGGAACAGCCTCAGCACCGACCGACCGGCCAGTTCGTCTGCCGTGTAGCCCAGTCGGTTCGCGCAGAATGGATTGACGGAGAGCACGTTTCCGTCGGAATCGGCGGTAACGATCATGGTCGGATTTTCCTGGAACAGGGCCAGGTAACGTTCCTCGCTGAAGCGCAAAGCCTCCTCGATGTTTCTGTATCCGGACCTATGGGATGTCATAAGCTTTCTCCAGAGGGTAATTGGGTGTGCCACTGCGGGAACCAACACGCCGAACTCTTCAACGTATCTGGAATATCCCTATGGCGGCGATGGCAACATCCGGACGCGGTTGAAAGAGGCGCCCGGGCCTGCGGCAAAGCCTAAGACGAGCCTACCCCGGAATTATATCGGCAGGAAAAGTTGTGACAAACCGAAATCCAGCTTCCCTATGCCCGTCCGTGCTTTCCACCCCCGTGCGGCAAGCACAGCCTGCAAATTGACAGGAGGAGAGATCGGGTTAGAATGGCCTAAGTGTTATCTTCCCCTGGATGGCTCACATCTAAAAAAGACCACCGCTAGTTACACCCATCGCGACCGCCGGTGGTACGAAAGCGAGAAACTCTTTAAACCCCTTTACATCAAGCGCAGGCTCCGCGATTGCCAAAGTCTGACAGACTCAAGAGGCGGAAATGAAGATTCTGCTCGTCTATCCGAAGTGCCCTGATACGTATTGGAGCTTCCGTTATGCCATGCCGTTTATCGGTAAGAAGGCGGCGTTTCCTCCCCTGGGCATCCTCACCGTCGCGGCGATGCTTCCGGAATGCTGGGAACTCAGGCTGATAGATCTGAATGTGGATCGGCTTTCCGATGGTGACCTCCTGTGGGCCGACTATGTGTTCATCAGCGCCATGACCGTCCAGAGGGAGTCCGTACAGGAAATTCTGGGGCGATGTCACGAACTGCGGATCAAGACCGTGGGGGGCGGGCCGCTTTTCACCACCTGCCATGACGAATTCCCTCAGGTGAACCACCTGGTGCTCGGCGAGGCCGAGGTGACCTTGCCCCGTTTTCTGGAAGACCTCGAAAAAAATACCCCCCAGCGGCTCTACGTTCCCGACCGCCGTCCCGACCTCGCCCTCACACCGATTCCGCGCTGGTCGCTCATCGACATGGGTAAGTATGCCTCCATGAACATCCAGTATTCACGGGGATGTCCCTTCGACTGCGAGTTCTGCGACATCACCCAGCTCTTCGGTCACCGGCCGAGAACTAAAAGCTCCGGCCAGGTGCTTGCCGAGCTCGAGGCGCTTTATTCCAAGGGGTGGCGGGGAGGGGTCTTCTTCGTAGACGACAACTTCATCGGCGACAAGGGGAAGCTGGAAAAGGAAGTTCTCCCGTCCATGTTGTCGTGGATGAGGGAGCGTAGGCACCCGTTCTTTTTCTACACCGAGGCCTCCATCAATCTCGCCGATGAGTCGCTGCTCATGAAACTGATGGTCGCCGCCGGGTTCCAGGAGGTCTTCATCGGCATCGAGAGCCCGGATGAGGGTTCGCTTAAGGAAACGGGGAAGGTGCAAAACCGCAACCGCGATCTCGTCGCCTCGGTCCAGCGCATCCAGCAGGCCGGGCTCCAGGTGCAGGGGGGGTTCATCGTCGGTTTCGACAGCGACTCTCCGGCCATCTTCGACAAGCAGTTCCGCTTCATTCAGGAAAGCGGCATCGTTACCGCCATGGTGGGAATCCTGATGGTCCTGCGGGGGACAAGGTTGCACAGCCGGCTCTCCCGCGAGGGAAGAATCCTCGGCACCGCCAACGGGAACAACACGGATACCACCCTCACCTACGTCCCGAAGATGAACCCGCAGGCACTGGTCGACGGCTACCAGCGCCTGGTGACGACCATCTATTCCCCCGATTACTTCTACGCACGCCTGATGACCTTCCTGAAACAGTACCGGCTGTCGGGACCATCCCCGTTTTCCACGATACAGCGGCGTGATATCAGGGCATTCTTTCGATCCATCCTTTTCATCGGATTTTTGGGGAAGGAGCGGCTGCACTATTGGAAGGCCTTCTTCTGGACACTCCTCAGGAAGCCCCGGCTACTCCCGGTGACCATAACGCTCACCATCTATGGTCTCCATTTCCGCACCGTCGCCGAACAGGTGCGCACCGCGCCCCACGACGACCTGTAGCGCTTTCCTCAAGGAGGCGGGCGGGAAACCTGCCTTTGGCCTGGCCGCGCACGGCGCGCGCCAACGCCGGCGGAACATCCGTTGCCAAGAAGCTCTCGCGCGTGGCCTTTTGGGGGGCGCTTGCCGCGGGGGCTCTGCCGATGCCAGGGAAGCTTGGCCATCAGCCGGAAGGTTCCACGGGCGTTACGGCCGGTTCCGGCGACCGCTCGCCTCCCGTCACATCCCCCCAAAGCGTGATGAGACTCGCGAAGATAACGGGTCCCACGATGAGTCCGAGAACCCCCAGCTCGAAAACTCCCGCGACCGCTCCGAGCACGATGGCGGGCACCGGGATGTCGCTCTTGGCGCCAATGGCCAGCGGGCGTATCGCGTTGTCGGCAAGGCCCACGAAGACGAGGCACCAAAGCGCCAGGAGGCCTGCCTTAAGATAGGCGCCGTTGATGGCGATCAGGGCCACCAGCGGCACCCAGACGATGCCGGTGCCGACCACGGGCACGAGCGCCGCCAGCGCCGTCAGCGCACCGCAAAGGACAGGGGCGGGGACTCCGGCGACGAAATACCCGAGCCCGGCCGTTGCCCCCTGCACCAGACAGGTCAGGATCGTTCCGACGGTCACTGCCGTAGTCGTGATGCGAATCTCGGAAAAGTAGTGGCGGGCCTTGTCGGGATTGCTGGCAAACCGGGCGATACCAGCGGATAGAACCCGTTCCCCGTCGCGGTAGATGAAAAAGAGTACCTGATTAGCGCCAATCTTCCGCTAGGCGTAACCACCGCTCTGGTCGGCTGCCAGTCCGGGCAGCGGCAGCAGCGAGGCGGGGAAGCATAGCAGCAAGATCGAAACGACGGTTAAAGCGGTACTGATA